>JAITLH010000072.1 GCA_031277995.1 Deltaproteobacteria bacterium | reverse complement strand
CTTTCGGCTATCCAGTTGACGCAATCGATGTCAAAGCCCTGGGCCTGACCGTTGTCGCCCCTAAAGGAGAAGGGAGGGGAGAGGTCGTCGTATCCGTTAACGATCTTGGTTTGGGCCATTAGTCCCGTGGCCGAAAAGGCCATGGCCAAGGTCAGGGTTAAAAGAAAGAATTTCTTAAGCATATTTTGCTCTAGAATGGGAAAAATACCCTAAAATTATTTTAGGGGCTAGAAGTTGGAAATAAAGATGTGAACTAAAAGATCTATTAATGATTTTTTAAAAACTTTTAACGTTAATTAAAAGAAAAATTAACAAATTTTTTTAAAAAAAATGGCGCCCGGTGGTTTCCGGGAAAGTTTTTTTTCGGCCCAGGCCGCGTTCGTACCGGCGACGCGAGCTAGCGAAGCGAGCTCGGAAAAAAAAGCTTGGCCGCCCGAGGCCTTGGCCGGAAAAATCTAGGTTCGCTTTGGGGATATGCCAGTAAGATTAAGGCCGAAGGGTTTGGCTGTCAAGAAAAAACCGCGTTTTTCGCCCCAGGCGAAAAGCTCCCGGCGGGCGAAAAAAACTTAGGCGGCCCTGGCGTTGGGCATTATCGTTGGCCGTTTCGCGACAGCAGGGCCTCGACCTTGGCGATGTCGGCCGGGACGTCCACCTCCGGCGCCTGGCCCAGGGCCGTTATGACCCTTATGGGTACCCCCCGTTGCAAGGCCCGGAGCTGTTCCAGGTTTTCCTGGGCTTCCAGGCTTGACTGGGGCCATTTTATGAATTCCCGCAAAAAACCGGCCCGATAGGCGTACAAACCCACGTGCTTATAAATGAACCGGGGCCCGCCGTCCCTATTCCAGGGGATGGGGGCGCGGGAAAAGTAAAGGGCCAAAAAATCGTCGGTAAAAACCACCTTGACGTGATTGGGGTCATGGGCTTCCGCGGGGTCAAGGTTTACGGCCACGGTGGCCATGGGCACGTTGGGATCGTTTATTAGGGCTTGGGCCAATTGGCCCGGGATTTTTGGGTCCAAAGCCGGCTGGTCGCCCTGGACGTTTAAAACCACCGCGTCGTCCGGTAACGAAAGCAAATCCACCGCCTCGCCCAAACGATCGGTTCCGCTACGGTGGGTTTTTGAGGTCATCAAAACCTTTCCGCCAAAACCCCTAACGGCCTGGGCGATTTCTTCGCCGTCGGTCGCGACGAAAACGTCGTCCGCGTTGGGGATTCGCCGGGCCAGTTCGTAAACGTGCCTAATCATGGGTTGGCCGAGAATGGGGGCCAGGGGTTTTCCGGGAAAGCGGCTTGAGGCGTAACGGGCGGGGATGATGGCCACGACGGTCATGGGGGTTTATCCAATGCTAAAAAAAGAAAACGCCCCAGGGCCAACCTGGGCGTTTTGGTTGAACCTGGGGTAGGGGTCGAAAACGCGCCAAGGGCCTAGCCAATAAACTGGCCTTGGAACGGCTTGGCCAAGGCCTGGCCAGGGCTTGGCCAAAGCGCGGTTGGCCAAAAAGCCCGCGGTTTGTTTTAGCGGCCGGATTTGGCGGCGTTTCTCCATATGGGTGACCAGCCGGCGGAAACTTTTTGGCCCAAGGCGACCATGATTTGTGAATCCTCCGGAAGGTAAAGATCCACCCTGGAACCAAAGCGGATCATGCCAAAACGCTCGCCCCTGGTAAGATCCTGACCCACCTTGACCCAGGAGACGACGCGGCGGGCGATTAGGCCGGCTATTTGTACCACGGTGATTTGGGTCCCGTCGCTAGCCTCGATCAACAAGGCGTTTCGTTCGTTACTGTCGCTGGCCTTGTCGAAACTGGCGTTCAAAAATTTACCGGCGTGGTATTCCTGGCTCACCAGCCTGCCCGAGACGGGCAGGCGGTTCACGTGAACCGAAAAAAGATTCATGAAAACGCTGACCTTAATCGAGCGGCGGCCGGAAATGGGGCAAAGGGCGTCGCCTTGAATCCTTATGACTTGGCCGTCGCAGGGGGAAAGGCCAAAACCCTCGGGCGGGGTTGGCCTATTGGGATCCCTAAAAAAATATATGGTAAAAAGGGTCAGTAAAAGAAAGATAAAGGCGGCGACGTCAAAGCATAATAACCAGGCGAGCAAGGTTACCGCGAGGCCAATGACTATGAAAATTAGTCCCGGCCTGGCTACCGGTAGGGTGTTATTCAGATTATAGTGTGGTATGTTAGCTTTAAAAATATCTTCTAGCATGGTTATCCAATATAGTAGTTAAAAAAAATCTCCTTTGAATAAAAATTATAGCAGAGCCAAAGGAGGCTTAATCAAACCCTCCGCCAGAGCCGATAATAAGCCTATGAAGACTACCACAGTCATTAAAAATTCACAATACCAACGTAAATAAATTAAGCGAACATCCCGGTATCCCCTTGGCCAGGCTCAAATGAGTTTGCAAGTGGCGGCTAACCTTTGCTTCGATGTCCTTTTCAAAATAGCCCGTTCGCCCCCAAGTTTTATGGGACGGTCGCGAAAACTGCCGTTCTCGGCCAAGTTTTATGGGACGATCGCGAAAACGGCCATTCGCCCCCAAGTTTTATGGGACGGTTGCGAAAACGCCCGTTCGCCCCCAGGTTTTATGGGCCAATCGCGAAAACTGCCATTCTCGGCCAAGTTTTATGGGACAATCGCTAAAACTGCCGTTCGCCCCCAAGTTTTATGGGACGGTTACAAAGGGTTTTTTCGCCGCCCTTGGGCTCGCGATCGCTTCAAAACGGCTTGCCGTAATCGTTTGGTCGCTTTATGGTTAACTAGGTTCCAGCCAAACGTCTACGTCTGGACGTTTTAATTTCCCGGCGGGGCTAAAATGAAAATGTTGACTGGAAAGATATAATATGTTTAAATCTGCCTTAACGACTTAACATGTCCGGTGAAAATCTGATTGGTACGGACTAAGTATATAAGTACAGGCCTATTTGGCATACTTATATAATTAATTTTTATTAATTTTTAAGATAATAAATTATTAGAATTATTGGCCTCGCTTTGACAAGGTTACTAATTTTGGTAGTTATTTGTCTTGAAGGATTGGCTTTTTTTTATTAAACGTTTGAAATTTTTAACATAATTAGTTTTTCCTTTTGATTCGCGAATCTTAAGGCATAATATCTTTGTCTATAAGACAGGTAGTTTCTGTCTGAAAGGGTTTTTATGAGCGTCGCTAAAACAGTTACCGGTGTACTAAAGGCGAAACTCGTTACGACGTTTAGCCTTAAAGATCTAGCTAAAATCCTCGTTTTAACTATATTCGTCACATCGGTTTTCGTCCTGGCCGGCCATGGCCTGGCCGCCGCGGCCAACGAGAAAGCCGAGACCGGTTCCGAGCCGGCCAAGAGCGACGGCATCTCCAATACCCTTTTTAACGCCCTTTTCGGCAATGAAGAGGAACCGGCCGCCGCCAAAGACGAGACCAAAGACGAGGCCGCCGCCAAAGACGAAACCAAAGACGAAGCCGCCGCCAAAGAATCGGCCACCTCCCAGGCCAAGGAAGCGGCCAAAGACGCCACCAAAACCGAGGCCGGCGACAAAGCCTCAAAGTCCCAGGCGACCGTTAAGCCAATCGTCGTGCCGCCCAAGGGACCCGTGACCGACGCTCCCGCTGGCGAAACCAAAACTGGCGAAACCAAAACCGGCGAAACCAAAACCGGCGAAACGGCCGCGAGCGAAAAAGATTTCGACCCTTGCGCCGAAACGCCTTCCAGTAAGTCGCCTTTTAGGGTCAATAAGTCCGTTTCCCTCGATCCGAGCTGCGGCAAGCCCGAATCCGACGAGTCGGAAACGGCCGTGGCCTCCGAAACCGAAAAAGCCGCCGACAAGCCCGCGTCGGAAGCGCTCTTAGCCGGGGACGGGGAAGAAAAGTCCTTGACGGCCGAGGGCGAAAAGGACGCCGATAAGCCCGAGGAAAAGAGCGACGTCAAGATCGCCGATAAACCCGAGGATAAGCCCGTCGCGGCCAAGGACGACAAAACTTCCGATACCACGGTCGTGGCCAGCATCGACCCGAAGGTCGAAAGCGGGGCCGCCAACGCGAACGTTCCTTCCAAGGATGAATTGCAAGCCCTTTTGAGGGCCACGCCAGAGACCGAGACGGCCCGGTTGGAAGAGGTGTTGGCCGCTTTGGAAAGTAACCCCGGTTCCGAGGATGACGTGTTTATGGTGGTTAGGTATTTGTCCAGAAGGGACAAGAAATACAAGGTCCGCCTGGGGGCTTTTTTCGATCCCACGGATTCTAGAAAGAAAGGCACCGTCATCCCCAACGTCAAATACGCCTATGACGAATACGCCGGGTCGGGGCAAACCGAGGGCCGGGAAAGAATCGATAAACTTGTCGAGTGGTCAAAGACCGACGCGGCCAAAGGCGCCGAGGGGCTTAACGAGTTTATCGCCGCCACGAAGTAAGGCCCAATAAGCTAGGGTTTTTAAGCCGGCCGATGTTGGGAGTGTTGATTTTACTTGGTTTTATGAGTTTTTCGCGCCGTTTTTTCTTGGATGGGCCTTTGGCCGTTTACCCGCCGGGGCTTTCGTTTGGCCGCCTCCGCGTTTTGGTCTTTTTATGAGAGCTTTCAAAGTTTCCCTTGGCTTTTTCTTATCGTTGGCCTTATTCTTTGGGGCCGTCGGTTTGGCCGATCCCAATGACGCGGCCGCCAAGCGCTCAGGCGGGGGCGTGTCGAGGGGCGGCTCCCGGGGCGATCTCGATGAGTCGCCCAAAACTCGGCCGCGAAACCAGCCCCAAAGAAACCACCGAAACGAGTCCCGAAACTTTGACCAAAACGCCCAGGGGACCGTGAAAAATTTATGGTTGGCCTTCGTTATCGACACGACCATTTCCATGGGCCCCTTGGTCCAGGACGCGGTTTTGGCCATTCGCGACACGCGCGACTACTTTATCGAAAAGGGCTACGGGGACAGGGTTTTTTTCGCCGTCGTGGCTTATCGCAATAACCACCTGGTCTCGCCCGGCCTTGAGTACACGACCAGGATCGTCAGCGATTTTGAAAACGACATAAACCGCCGCGCCTTTTCTCGATCCCTATCAGGGGTTCGGGTGGCCAAACGCTCATCGCACTCCTTTAGCGAGGATTCCATGGCCGGTTTGGAGGAGGCCATTTTCGGCCTTTCCTGGTCAAAGGATCCCCAAGATCTAAAGGTCGTTTTTTTAATTACCGACGCCGGGCCGCTGCCTCAAAGCGATCCCCACCGATCGACCAACCACACCCCCAGGTCCTTGGCCGGGCAGGCCAAGGCGTATGACATAAACGTCGTTCCCGTACACCTAAAAACCAGGTCCGGGCGGAGAAACCACCAATCGGCCGAGGAGGCCTATAGAATTCTAAGCGGCGATGGCCCCGACGCTTACCTAGACATCGAGGCGTCCTCGATGGCCCAATCGGGCGAGTACTTGCGAAGGTCTTTGTTGGCCCTGGCCGCGAGTTTTCAATCGGAGTTTTCGCCGTCGGCCGCGAACGACGCGGCTAACTTACGGCCCGAGGCTAGCCCGGAAGTTAGATCGCGAGTCACCCCCGAGGCCATGGAAGACCCCGCGCCCCGGTTCACTCCCGAGGCCATGGAAGACCCCGCGCCACGGTTCACTCCCGAGGCCATGGAAGACGCCGCGCCACGGTTCACTCCCGAGGCCATGGAAGACGCTGGGCCCCTCCCCGAGGCGGCCGCGAACGCCGGTAACGAAAGGGTTCGGGGCGATGGGCCGGACATGGGGCTTGGCATGGCGCCCGGCGAGAAGACCGGGGAGAGCGATGGGGAGGGCGACGTTTTGGTAGCCGGCCTCGGCCGGGCGGCCGAGGGGGCCAGATCGTCCATACCGGGTCAGGATAACGTCATGGCCGTGCCCGGGATTCCCCCATCGAGGGAAGCCATAAAGGCTTTGCTTAGCGCCGATCCCCCGGCCGAGACCCAGAGGCTGGAAACGGCCCTGGCCCTTTTGGAAAATACGCCGGGCGCGAACGACGACGTGTTTTTGCTCATACGGGTCTTGGCAAAAAGGGATCCCAAATATCGGCTTCGCTTGGCGGGCATATTCGATCCCACCGTTTCGGGAAACAAGTTGGGCGTAAGGCCCAACGTCAAATACGCCTACGACGAATACATGGCCTCGGGCCAGCCCGAGGTCCCGGCCAGGGTGGATCGGCTAATCGAATGGTCCAAAAGCGAGGAAGCCAAGGGCGTTGACGGCTACCTGGAATTTTTGGAAGCCATCAGGTAATCGTTTTGGCCGTAAACCGTATGGCCAAAAATTTTTTTTTGAGGCCGCGACCTTCGCGGCCGTATCCTTTGCCTTTAGAAATGGGGCGCGAGCCCAAATGGCGAAAGCCGTACGGGCTTTGGCCATTTGGCTTGCCCGTTTGCCTATATTTTGGTTAACCATTCGTTCGAACTAAGTTCGGGCTTATTTCACTCCCGTTTTTGGGGAGCGTTATCTCGGGTTGGTTTTATGCTAAAACCTAAAGCATTCATGATTATAAGCCTAGCGTTGGCCGGCGTTTTTATGTTGGCTACCATAGCCTTGGCCGAACCGCCGTTGTTGGTGGAGGGTAAGAAAACCATCTATCAAAGGGTAATCGTCCATCCGGGCGCTTACAAATATTCCCAGCCCGATTCCGCCCAAGGCGACCTTTTCGACCCCTTTACCGTTTTGTACATATATAACCGGGAAACGGTGAACGGGAACAATTGGCTTTTATGCTCCCCCAATACCGTTGGGCGGGACAAGGTCTGGGTTCGGGAAGACAGAACTTCCCAATGGAACAGGGCTTTGGTACTTTTGTTGGCCGGGGCCACGGAACGAAAGCCTATTTTGTTTTTTAAGGACAAGGAATCTTTGCAAAAGATCGCCGAGTCCGATCCCGTCAACGTAACCGTGGAGACCATCGAAAAACAGATTCGGGAATACGAGCGGACCGGCTCCGCCCCGCCGCCCGATTTTCCCGTCGTGGCCATAGAACCCGACTTTAGCTCGGGCACGGTGCCCACCGACAGTTTTTATTTGATGCCCATTTTTAACTATGACAATACGACCTTCGATAACCTATTGCTTTTGGAAGTGGCCTCGATCCGGCCCGGGGAGGAAGGCGCCCAAGGCGCGTCCTCGATCAATTTTGGCCGCGCGGTCATGACCGGATCCTACCAAAGGCCCCCGGTTGAGTCGTGGGCCACCAAGGCCGAGGGCGCGGCGCTCATGGCCGAAAACGAGGCCAAAAAAGCGGTTTCGAACCGGCCAATGGCCGGGGCGGGGCGGCCCATTTTGTTGGCCTCAAATTCCGACCGGCTGCCCTGGGCCCCGTCGGCCGGGGAGATTGAGCCCTTTCCCAAATTTGGTTCGCCATCGTTCGATTCCCCAACCTTGGTGGCCCAAGCCGGGACGCCCGCTTGGAGCGTCGATCCCTATCACCTTTACATCGCCTTCGTCATCGACACGACCATTTCCATGGGGCCTTACATAGAGCAAACCCTGGACATCTCCAGGGAACTTTACGAACGCATCGAAAACGAAGGCCTTGAGGACAAGGTCTCCTTGGCCGTCGTGGCCTTTAGGAGCAGTACCGAAGCCTCGCCGGGCATTGAGTACACGACCAGGATCGTCTCGGACTTTAGGAACGCCTCAGAGGGCAGTTCCTTCATTAGCGCCCTAAACCGGGTCAGGGAAGCCAAGCGTTCCACCCACTCCTTTAACGAGGATTCCTTCGCCGGAATGGAATCGGCCATCTACGATCTTAGCTGGCCGGAAGAGACCCAGGACGGAAAGATCATAATCCTCATCTCGGACGCCGGCCCCCTCCCGGCCTCGGATCAATTCAGGAGCACTAACCATACCCCTTCGAGCTTGGCGGGCTTGGCCAAAAGCAAGGGCATTAATTTAATCCCCATCCACATCAAAACCGGCGCCGGCCGCCGGACCCACGCCACGGCCGAGAACGCTTACCGGAACATGAGCGCGTCCGCTAACCGCGAGGGCGACGCCTATATCGACATAGACGGCGGCGGCACGGCCGACTGGACCTCGGATACTTTTGGCACCGTGGCCGACACGATTATCCAAAATTTGGAAGATCAAATTTTGCAATTGGCCAGGGGCCCCGCCGCTAGCCAGACGCCGTCGAATACCCAGAATTATGGCCAAAGGCAGACCGGCGGCGGCACCGGCGGCACCGGAGGTGGCGGTAGCGGCGGCGGTGGCCCGGGCGGCGGCGGTGGCGCGGGAGGCGGCGGTGGCGCGGGCGGCGGCAACTCGGCGGCCGACGAATTCGTGGAAAACATCACCTCGCTTTATCCGCCCAGTTCGTTAACCGGCGACGCGTCCCAGGGAACCATCCCCGATAACGCCACCAATACCGGCCCCAATAATGCCACCAATACTGGCCAAGCCACCGGCGATTCCCAGACGGCCCAGCTTACCGATAGCGGCAAAAGCGCCAACGTCAGCCGGTTCGGCGCTCCCTCCGGTTCCGGGGGATTGCGCAACCAACCCATAAAATCGGACCGGCCCAACTCCGATGACCCGTCGGTTACAAAGGCCGCCGAGATTGGCCAGAAGATCGGTTTGTCCATAAGGCTTAATTATTTGGGCGCCGTCAACGACGTCAAGGCCCCGCAGATCATCAAATCCTGGATTGCCGATAAAGACTTGACCGCTTTGGCCGGGGAGTCGGAAGAGGCCAGGGAAGTCCCGACCGTTGAAGTGGCCGTCCTTTTGACCAAAAACCAACTTAGTTCCTTAAGTAGCCAGCTCAAAGTCATCATGGAGCAAGCCGACCGGAACTTGGATTCCCAGTCGAGGGATTTTTTCCAGAGCATCCTCTCGGCCTCGGCCCAGATAGCCAACGACCCGCAAGCCTTTTCCCTTAAGCCCGAAACGAAGCTTGGGGATCTGGGCGTCATGGGCGAGTTTTTGGAAGATCTGCCCTATAGAAGCGTTATCATGGGCAAGACCGAACAGGACTGGTACAACATGAGTTACGTTGAGCAGGATAACTTCATCCGGGTCATCAAATCCAAGGTTGACCTTTACGCCCAGTACGACCTCGACGTCAAAAACTGGGCCAGGTTTGACCTGGAAAACCAGGGCGATTGGCTTTACCGGGTGCCCTTGACCATGCTGCCCTAAAAACGCCCCCAAGGAACGTCCCCACGGAACGTCCCTTGGGTACGTCCCTTGGCCTTTGGCCGGCCTTGGGGGAGAGCCCCAGGCCGGCTTAAAAAAAACGGGAGTCGCTTTTTTCCCCAGTCATAAACGCGAAGGATTGACATGGTTTCAGACCCGGAGAATTTTGCCAAAGACGCTTCGGCCGAAAACTCGGCCGAAATAGACGCGGATAACATCCTAGCCTGCTCGGATTTGGTCAAGACCAGAAAGGGTGGGGTGGGCTACCGACTTTTGGTGGAAAACCTCACCATCGGTAAGGGTGAGCACCTGGCCTTAATCGGCGATTCCGGCAGCGGCAAAAGTACGCTCCTGGACATGATCGCCATGATCCTTAAGCCCGACTCGGCCGGGGAATTTTCCTTCAAACCCTTGGGTAGCGACAAACGAAACGATCTTTGGCGGATCTGGCAAAAGGCCAACTACGCCTTATTTGAGGGTTTGAGGCGATCAGAGCTTGGCTACATCATGCAAACCGGGGGCCTTTTGCCCTTTCTGACCGTGGCCGACAACATCACCCTCCCGGCCGATCTGAAAGTGGGTTATCCCAAATCCGATCGTAACGATCGCTTCCAGGCCCTGACCTCAACGCTTGGCATCACCCATTTGCTAAATAAACTGCCCAGCACCATTTCCGTGGGCGAAAGGCAGCGCTGCGCCATCGCCAGGGCCCTCATACACGCGCCCAGTCTGGTTTTGGCCGATGAGCCCACGGCCTCGCTTGACCCGCCCACCGCGGATAAGGTCTTTGAATTACTCCTTGACCTTTGCAAGGAAAGCGCCCTAATCGTGTCCACCCATGAAAGAAACCGGGTCCTTACCGGACACTTTAAGGTTTGGCAAATCACTTGCCAATCGGGCTCGGATACCCAGCCCATCGAAGCCAGGATTTCCCCCTTCACGGATTTTCCCAAATCGGCCCCGGAAAAAACCCCGGCCCCCACGGTCAAGGTGGATTTGCGAAAAGGCGCGAGTTCCTTTTTTCATTAACCAAGGAACCGGCGCCACAAAAAAATTGGCCGCGGCCAATTTGGGCCGAAACAAAAATTTCTCGGATAGGTTTTCGCGTTGACGAAAGGAGAAACGACATTTACACGATACTCAGATTGGCCTTAAAGCGCTATAAACACGATTGGCTGTACTCGTTTTGTTCCGTTTTTTCCATGATCGCCTTCATGGTACCGATGCTGACAGTTTTGGGCATAAAGGACGGCATAGTGGGGACTTTGACTAGGCGGCTTTTGGAAAACCCCCGGAACCGGGAGATTTCGCCCATCGGCACCAGGTCCTTTAGGCCGGATTTTTTTGACAAACTTAAAACCCATCCGGACGTGGAGTTTTTGATCCCCGAGACCAGGGAGATCTCGGCTACCATAAACCTCATAGTCCAAGATCGACCCGCCCTGGATATCGACATCTATTCCTCGGCCCCCGGGGACCCGCTGTTAAGCGAGACCTTTGACCCGCAAACGCTAAACCACCAGCTGGGCCTAAACGAGATCTACGTTTCCCAATCGGTGGCCGAGAAACTGGGCTTGGAGGCGGGGACGGAGCTTATCGGCCGGGTTGGCCGAACCCGCGGCACCAGGGCCGAATACTCGCGCTTACCGCTTAAGGTCATGGGCGTTATCCCCATCCACATCACGCCCAAGGATAACGTTTTTTGTTCCCTTGACTTAATGCGCATGATCGAGGATTACCGCAGCGGCTACGCCATCCCCGAACTGGGCTGGCCCGGCCAGGAGCGCGTCGAATTCGTCCCGCTCTATTCCCGTTTTCGCCTTTACGCCAAAGACCTTGACGGGGTCGAGAGATTACGGCTGCACTTACTCGACGAAAACGTGGAAACCCTAACCCAGGCCGCCCAGATTAAGCTGGTCAAGGACCTCGACCATTCCTTTACCGTGGTCTTTTTGGCCCTTTTCGTGGTCGTGGGCGGCGGCGCCTTCGCCTCGGCGGCCAGCGGCTCCATCGATCAGGTGGTCAAAACCCGCCGCTCCCTGGCCGTCCTGGCCCTCCTTGGCATCAGTAAGTTTAAGCTTTTGATCTTTACCATGTTCCAGGCCGCCCTAACCGGCTTACTGGCCGCCCTCGGGGCCGAGGTTCTCTTTCTCCTTTTGGCCAAGACCCTAAACGCTTACTTTGGGGGCAACATGAGCGCCATCGACGAAGTCTGCAGCCTCTCGGCCTTTAAACTGGCCGCGGCCGGCCTCATTCTCATTTTGTTCATGACCACCGCCTCCGGCTGCGCTTACACGAGTCTTTCCGACATCGAGCCCTCCGAAGGCATGAGGGACGTTTGACCGCGCGTTTCAAACTTAATCGCGAGGGACGTTTAAACCGTTTAAGGGTTTTCAAGACAGCATGTTCATTTTGAAGTTAAAAATATTCGCCGTCGTTTTGGCCTTTTTGGCCGCCCCGCTTGTCCTTGGCTCCGGCGACGCCCGGGCCCAGGACGTCGCTGAGGAGATGAAACAAGCCCTGGAATTGCGTAGGGATTTGGACAATATCTTAAGCGAGAGGAAGGCCGCCCAGGAGGCGCCCCAGAAGCCGGCCCAGAACGCGACCCAGCCGGCGACCCAAAACGCGCCCCAAAAGGCGGACGATACCAAGACCAAGGTCATTCCCAGGATCAATCCCGAGGCCATTCCCAAGAGCGTTTCCGGGAACCAAGCCCAAGCCCCGGCCCCGGCCCAGAATGGGGAGCCGCCCCAAAACGGGGCGGCCAAGGTTTTTAATCCCAGGCCGGACGAGACGGACATCGTTGTGCCCATGCCCTGCGGGCTTTCGATGGTTTTTAAGCTGGTGGCCGTTCCGGCGGCCGGGTATTTGGGTGACGTTGAGTTAAGGCAGGGCGTTTTGGCGGAAAACGAAAAGGGTTTCGTGGAAAGGCAGTTTTTGACCCCCTTGGCTTCCTCGTTGAAACTGGAGAACTTGGCCGGGGAGCTGGGCGCCAAGGCCAAGGGCCTTTTGGGCGAAAAGGCCGATTACCAGCTCTATTTCATCGGAAAATACGAGGTCAGCGTCGGGCAATGGCGTTCGGTCATGGAAGGTTGCGAGGCCCTGGGGCCTGGGGCCGAGTTACCCATGGCCGGCATCTCCAGGGTCGAGAGCCTGGAATTTTTAAAAGCCTACAACGAATGGCTTTTGAAAAACGGCCCACAATTTTTGCCGGCTTTTAAAGACAAGTATGTGGGATTTTTAAGGCTCCCCACCGAGGCCGAGTGGGAATACGCGGCCCGGGGCGGCCAGATGGTCACCTTGGAGGAGATGGAAAAGGAAAAGTTATTCCCCAACCCCGGAAAACTCTCCCTTTCGGAATTTGGCTTTTTTTCGGCCGAGGGCGGGGAAGAAACCGGCCCCAAACCCATCGGCACCTTGGCCCCCAATCCCTTGGGCCTTTACGACATTCCAGGAAACGTGAGCGAACTTTGCAACGATTCCTATAAGGTCTCGACGGGCGATCGCCTGCAGGGGACGGAAGGCGGAAATTTGTTAAAGGGCGGAAGTTACCTAAGCTCGGGCGGGGAGGTGTTACCGGGATCCCGCGTGGAGACGCCCAAATACACGGCCCAGGGCGAAACCAAACTTCCTTACATGGGCATAAGGATAGTGATGTCCTCGCCCAATACGGCCGATCAGCGTAGGAACGAAGAATTAAAAGTGGATTTTAAAAACCTCGCGTCCGTAGACCAAGCCACCCAGAACGCCGTCGGCAAAGCCGCCACCGCCGTGACCGGCGCCCAACCCCAGGCCCCGGCTACCTTGGAACCCGCGGCCTTGATGGCCTTGGAGCCGGTCGAGAGGATAAACCGCCTAATGCCCTTCGTCGAAAGCGCCGGGCAAAAAGTGGCCCTGTCGTCGCTCCTTCGCGATTTCGCCAATTATAACGAGCTCAAGGCCATCGAAACCAAGGACCAGGCCAAAACACTTTTCGATTCGGTTTTGTTCGCGGCTTACGGCATCAGGGATACCAGCCTTAGGCGTAACCAAGTCATATCCAATTTAATCCGAGAGCGGGCCTTTTTGGATTATTACATGGATAACTTAAAAAGCACCAAAAACGCCCAAAAAAAAGCCGAGATTCAAGACTTGATTAATCAATCAAATCAGGTTATCGCGACTTTAACCCCCGAGGTGGCCGAATTTAACGCCGCCTTGGAAAACCAGTTCGCTTATTATAAAACATCTTTGCAATTTTTGACCCAATACGAACCAAAACTATTAGCCACTATCGTTAACCAAACCAAAGGGGAGTATCAAGGCACCGATAGTTATAGCGTTAGCATGAATAACTCACTGGAAGTAACCATAAGGGACATAACCAGTTTCTTAAATTCCCAGGGCGCCAGCGTCGTTATCGATAAAGTGGCCTTACCGGCGCCAACCCCGGCCCAAAAATAAGCTTATTTTTGGGTAAAAGTTTGTTTTAATCGCTTATTTTAGCTAAAATAGGTTAACATGTTTAAATTTTTAATAAAAGAAAAAAGTTTTCTTTGTTTTGGGGGCCTCTTTACCGGCTTTATCGGCTTGGTTTTTTTGGCCTTTTTCACATTGGGCCTGGCCGCCCCGGCCGAGGCGGCCATCGTGAAGAAGGGTCAGTTTAAAATCGAGGACTTCTATAACCCCAATCCGGCGCCAAACGATCTGTTTTTACCGATGCCCTGCGATCTGTCCATGGTTTTTAAGGCCGTGGCCATTCCGGTTACCGGCAAAATAAGCGATTTTGAGACCTTTTTGGGCGCCGATGACAAAGAGCAGAGGCCTTTTATAAACGGCCGCCATCTGGTCCATTTAAGTTCCGATCTGGCCCTGGAAAACCTTCCCGAACCAATGCGCAAGGTCTTGGCCGTTTCTTTAAGCCAAGCCAGCACCGATCAACTCTATCTCTTCGGAAAGTACGAGGTCACCAAAGCCCAGTGGGAGGCCGTCA
>JAITLH010000046.1 GCA_031277995.1 Deltaproteobacteria bacterium | reverse complement strand
TCTCCCCCCACCCGGTTTCCCCTCCAATTTCACCCCGGGCCCAAATGGCCATCACTGGTCCCCTCGAAACATGCCCCTTAAACGGCCGGATTGGCCCCCAGGAGAGCTTCCAACCCCTTGACCCGTCCATTTATCCCAATCCTCGTCCCCAAGGCCACCACGGGGCTATTTTGCCCGTTGGCCCAAAGTCGCCCCGGCGCCCAATCGCCGGGTGGTCATTTTGTCCCCCATTCCCCGGCCAAAGGGGCCCAGCCTATAAGCTTTTCCCCAAAAGTTCCCCCCAAAAAAACGCTCATGATAAAACTTTAACGCCCCAGCAAATGAAAGTCTCGACAACTTTCATAGAAAAAATAACCGGGGTAAAAAATTATTATTCCCCATAAACCCAGTGTGGGTATATTTCGAAGTAAAATAAACTAAAATAATAAGAACTAATTTCCCATCTCCCGATTATTTTGCCAATAAATTATAAGTTTTTACTTAAAATATATTTTTAAGCTAATATAAGCCAACCAAATAACTTTCGCATCCCGAACAAAGCCCATAAACACAAGAACCAATAGAAAAACTATTTCTTTTAGTCATGACTCCCCGCCCCCCCAGCTGTTTCGTCCAGGTTTTTTCCCTAGCGCCCGGCCCCTCCAAAAACTCCCCCCCACCCGGTTTCCCCCAATTTCAGCCCGGGCCCAATTGGCCATCACTGGTCCCCTCGAAACATGCCCCTTAAACGGCCGGATTGGCCCACGGGAGCGCTTCCACCCCCTTGACCCGTCCATTTGACCCAATCCGGGTCCCCAGGGCCGCCACGGGGCTATTTTGCCCGTTGGCCCAAAGTTCCCAATTTAAAGGGGGCCATTTTGGCCCCCTTTTCTCAGGGAAAAGGGGGCCGGCCCCTAAGCGTTTCCCCAAAAGTTCCCGCAAAAAGGGACTGGATAAAAAATTTTTTCCAGGAGCCAGATCCGCTTGATTTGGCCAGTCATAATCAAGACAAAAATTAAAATTATTCGTTTGGCCCATTATTTTGACCACTATTTATGAGTATTGACTTAAAATTAATTTTTTGCTAATATTGGCCAACCGAATACCTATTCTAGGGATAAAATTAAGCCTTTAAGCTCGATAAAAAACACGGCGGCCCCAGCCCCGATGGCCCCCTTTCGTCCGAGACTTTTTTATTGTTTGTTCCCAGAAAGCGCCCCCGGGTTTTTGGATTTTGCCATGCCTTTCGTTTCCGCGGGGGTTAGGCTAGATTGGGTTAAGGCGAGATCGGGGCGGCCTTTTTTTAGGCCCACGGGGAATGGCCGTTTGCGAGGGGACCACCCAGATCGCTTCGGCGCCCTTGGCCCTATGCCGTCAATCGAAATCAGCCCCCCGCCCATAGCCCGCCAGGCTGGGCGATTGGGCGGGGGGCTTTAGGCGCCGCTTAAAGCCCCATGGATTTTTTGGGCTTCGGGAAATAGCCAAGGGCTAACCGTTTGCCGACAAGGTTAGTTAGCCCCAACCAAACGGGATTTTTAATATAGGGCGGGCTCAAAGGTTTGACTAAAAAAACCTTCTTTATATTTTCTCGGGCGTTTAAAATGTTTTTCGTTGTTTAAAGCCATTGATAAAAGTATAATGAGCCCCAAGTACTCCCCAACCAAGGAGGAGAGGGCCAGGACGTTTGGCCCCCTGGGTTACGCCCCGTTTTGATTCGGGACGAATTAGGCCCATTTGACCAACTTTACCCAAAGGCTTTGACCCAATGGTCGCGGTCAACGTTTGGGTACCTTTCTTAAGTCGAGGTAACTTAGATGCCCCCCAGCGATCTTTTTGAATTCCAACGCATGACCCGTCTGCCCCCTTACGTTTTCGCCCAAGTGACCGAGTTTAAGATGGCCGCCAGGCGAGCCGGCGTGGACGTCGTGGATCTGGGCATGGGGAATCCCGACTTGGGAACGCCAAAACATATCGTCGATAAGCTGGTCGAAGCCTCGCTAAAAGACACGAACCATCGGTATTCGGCCTCGCGGGGGATCACCAAGCTTAGGCAGGCCATCTGCGATTGGTATAAAAGGCGCTATGACGTTGACGTCGATCCCGATCAAGAATCGGTCGTTTCGATTGGGGTCAAGGAGGGCTTGGCCCACTTAACCCTGGCCACCATCACGCCCGGGGAAGTGGTCTTGGCCCCGGATCCCACCTACCCCATTCACTCTTACGCGGCCATCATTTCGGGGGGGGATCTAAGATCCGTCCCCATTGGGCCCGGCCGGGATTTTTTCGCCGATCTCCAGGTGGCCGTTCGCCAGACCTGGCCCAAGCCCAGGATGCTGGTTCTCTCCTTTCCCCACAATCCGACCGGAACGGTGGTGGACTTGAATTTCTTTGAAAAAGTGGTCGACTTTTGCAAAGAGCACCGCATTTTGGTGGTGCATGACTTGGCCTACGCCGATCTTTGCTTTGACGGCTACCAGGCCCCCAGCCTACTCCAGGTTAAGGGCGCCAAAGACATCGGGGTGGAGGCCTTTTCCCTTTCCAAAAGTTACAGCATGGCCGGGTGGCGCATTGGCTTTATCTGCGGGAATTCCAAAATGGTTTCCGCCCTGACCAGGATCAAAAGCTACCTTGACTACGGGGCCTTCCAGCCCATCCAAATCGCCGCCATAATCGCCCTAAACGGCCCCCAGGAATGCGTCCAGGAGATTTGCGACACTTACCGGGAGCGGCGCGACGCCCTGTGCGACGGGCTCATTAGGGCCGGTTGGCCGGTCGATCCGCCCAAGGGCACCATGTTTTTGTGGGCCAAAATCCCCGACAAGTTCCAACACCTGGGCTCGGTCGAGTTCGCCAAGTTTTTAATCACCAAGGCCAAGGTGGCCGTCTCCCCGGGCCTGGGCTTTGGGAACGGCGGCGAGGGTTACGTCCGTTTTGCCTTGGTCGAAAACGTCCAGAGAATAAACCAGGCCACCAGGGGCATCAAAAAAGCCCTCCAAGCCAAAAACGAAGACATCCCCGTACTCGATTCCGACGACGTCACCCAGGCCCTGGGCTAATACCAGACGGTCGCTTTTGGCCTGGGCTAGCCAAGGCCATGAAAACGGCGCGAAAACGGGAAGCTCCCCAAGGCCATTCGCCTCGGGGCCCAAGAGACAATACTGTCCATATTTTAAGCAAAACAACGCTTAAAATATCACAACTTTTTTATAATGATAGCCCTAGGGTCAGACGATTCTGGGGCTATAATTGTTTTAAGCCTATTATTACGTTTATAAGCAATAAAGTGATATTACGCAGAGAAAAAACTTATTAGATTAGCTTAGGTAAAAAATGTACTATTTAACGGCAATAAAATCATCTTTGAGTTTTACTTTTTATTTCGTTATCCTTTGCCTAGTACTCTCCTTTTGGGGTCGGCATCTTTTAGCGTTACTTAAAGTAGAAAAAAATCAAAAAACTCAAATGATGTACCAACTAGTTGCCGGGATGGCCATATTGCTATTTTTAGGCCATGCCATATATTTTTATATTCAAAATTTAACATTTTACCTAATAAGTTTCTTTCTAATTGGTTTTTTTGGAATTTTTATCGAGTTTTACTTGGTTAAAATAAGACCTTGGCTCAAAACAAACAATAAAATAACGGTCATAATATCTGGCCTAGCCGCCAAAGACGCTTGGCTCGCGGCCATCGTCAT
>JAITLH010000009.1 GCA_031277995.1 Deltaproteobacteria bacterium | reverse complement strand
TTACCAAAAGCGGGGCTCTTTAAGGTTAGGCTTATTTACGGGCCAAAGGTGGAATCGGTGGAAGCCGCCCCCTACCAAGCCAAAAAACCCCGGACGCTGGAATTGGTTTTGGCCGACCGAATCGATTACGGACATAAATACCTTGACCGAATGGCGTTAAACGATCTTAAAGCCAAAAGCCAAGCCGACGACATCATCATGGTTCAAGAGGGCCTGGTGACGGATTCGACGATAGCCAATTTGGTCTTTGAAAACAAAGACGGGCTCTTCACCCCACTAAAGTGCTTATTGCCAGGCGTTAAACGCGAGGCCTTACTAAAATCAGGCCAAATATTACCCAAAACGATAAAAGTTACCGATTTGAGCCAATACTCAAAAGTGTTTTTAATTAACGCCATGATCGATCTTGAAGACGAAGTTTGTGTTTCAAACGAAAATATCATCCCCGGGGAATTGTAGCGACGCGAACGATCGCCCAAAGGGGCCATGGCTCAAGATGGAAAATATCATCCCCGGGGAATTTTAGCGGCGCTAACGATCGCCCAAAGGGGCCATGCTCTAGGACGCGTTCCGAAGCCCTTGGTTTAGGGCGCGAACACGGTTGGCCAGCTCCTTACGACAATCCTAGCTTGGGAACGGTCCCGGTCTTAGAAAAATCCTTAATTGGTAAGGGAAATGGGGGAAAGGCGTCTGGCCGCGAAAAAAAAATTTCGCCCGAACCTAAGGGCCTAGGAACGGTCCAAAATGGCCGCGACCAAGCCCAGGGCTTTTAGGGAGGGAGTCGTGGCCAGCGGGAAAAGGCCGGGTTCGTCGTTGGCGTCGGCGGCCTCGCCGGCCAGGCCCAGCCAGCCGATCTTGTATTGGTTTAAATAATCGAGGAAAAGGGCGCTTTGGGATGAGGTGACCAAAACGGCCACGCCGGATTTGAAACCCATGTCTTCCAAGGCCTCGGGGGTCATCTCCGACCAATCCGAAAGGGGCCTTAGTTCAAAGTGCCCAACCTGCTGGGCCGAACGCAAATCCAGCTCAAGGGAATTGGCCGAGACCAAGGTGACCTTTAAACCGGCCCGGGCGGCGATGGCCGAGGTCTCCAAGGCCAGATCGTCGTCGCCAAAAACAAAGAGCCGACCCAGTCCGGGGTTTAAGGGGACGAGGGAAATTTTGGTGCCCTCGGGCAGCCTGGGTTGGGTAAAAGGCCCCAGGGCCGAGAGGATGTGCCGGGTGATCTTGCCTTGGGGGTCATCGGGGTCGCACATGGAAACAAGCCAACAGGCCCAGCTATCGTCCCGGCCTTTTAGGGCTTCCTTCCAAAAGGGAAAGGTTTCCTTGGTGACCTT
The DNA here is from genome assembly GCA_031277995.1 of Deltaproteobacteria bacterium. Classification (GTDB taxonomy): domain Bacteria; phylum Desulfobacterota; class Desulfarculia; order Adiutricales; family Adiutricaceae; genus JAIRNQ01. Next base: position 3,628 of record JAITLH010000009.1, on the reverse strand, counting down.
TTCGCTCACGGCCGTGATTCCGTTCACGACCACGGTGGAAGACTCCCCGCCCTTAAGGTTTATGGCTTGGCTGGAGACGGCCCGCTCCAAGGCGTCGTTTCCCAAGTCGCTTACCAAAAACTGGCCCCGCTCGTCCAAAACGGCCACCCTGGCCACTCTCCGGGTCTCGGCCAAGGTCAAGACGGGCTCGCGACCCTCGGAAAGTTCATGAATCAAAGATGACAACCAAGCGTACAAAAACCCACCGCCGTTAAGCCCATCGGGCCGAAAAGTAAAAACCGCTTATTTAAGTTAATACCCGTCTTATTCCCCCCGCCAAAGCCAAGCGCCTTCTGGCCGAACCCTTTAAAAAGGGCCTTCGGATGGAAAAAATCGCGCCAGGCTTTGGTAAAAGGAGTAATTAAGTTTTTAAGGCAAAAAACTTTTTTAAACAAAAACAGTAAGCGTTTTCAAAGGGGTAATTAAGTTTTTAAGGCAAAAAACTTTTTTGGCCAAACAGTGTCGTTTTCAAAGAGAGCCCGCCAAAAAGCCTTTTTTACCCATGCCTCGGGAGGGCCTTCGCCCTCCCAAGGCCGGCCAATTTTAGGCGGACTTACTTTCGGGATTGTCTTTGGCGATTTTGTCGGCCATTTCCGCTTGGGCGAGGTTATCGGCCTCGGCCGCCTTATCCAAAAGGGCGGCCTTAATGAAGGCGGAGAGGTCCCCATCCAAAGTGGCGTCCACGTTACCGGTTTCGTAGCCGGTGCGATGATCCTTAATTAGCCTATAGGGTTGCAGGGTGTAGGATCTAATCTGGCTACCCCAGGCGATCTCTTTTTTGTTGTCGTGGATCTTTTTGATCTCGGCGGCTTTTTTCTCCTGTTCGTGCTGATAGAGCCTGGCCCTAAGGACTTTCATGGCCAGGTCTTTGTTGCGGTGCTGGCTTTTGTCGTCCTGGCATTGTACCACGATGTTTGTCGGCAGGTGGGTAATCCGCACGGCGGAGCTGGTTTTGTTGACGTGCTGGCCGCCCGCGCCGCTGGCCCGGTAGGTATCGATTCTCAGATCCTTTTCGTTTATCTCGATGACGATGTCGTCGTCTATTTCCGGGGTGACGAAAACGCTGGCAAAGGAAGTATGCCGACGGCTTTGGGAATCGAAGGGCGAGATGCGCACCAACCTATGGATGCCCACCTCGGTTCTAAGTAAGCCGTACGCGTAGGGCCCGGTGAAGGTCAGGGTGACGCTTTTGAGGCCCGCTTCCTCGCCGTCCAATTTATCGACGATCTGGGTTTTGAAGTTATTTCTGTCCGCGTAACGCGAATACATGCGAAGAAGCATTTGGGCCCAATCCTGGGCCTCGGTCCCGCCCGCCCCGGCGTGGATATCCATGATGGCGTTATTGGGATCGTTTGGTTCCGACAAGGTCCGGCGTATCTCGTAGGTTTCCAAGTCGGCCTTGAGTTTGTCGATTTGCGCGACGATGTCCGGGCACTGGGATTCGTCGTTTTCTTCCAAGGCCAAATCGAGCAAAAACGCCAAATCCTCGCCCTCGGAATCGAGCTTTTCCCAAACGTTAAGCTTATCGGTGAGTTTGGTATGTTCTTGGCCCAAGGCTTGGGCGGTTTTTTGATCGTTCCAAAATTCCGGCTGACCCATCCGTTCGTTTAATTCATTGAGCCTGGCCTTCAAACCCCCAAGGTCAAAGATACCCCCGTAACACGGTTAAGCGGTCAGTCAAGCCTTTTACCTCTGGTTTTAAATCTAAAAGCATCTTCCTAAAATTCCTTTCAAAAACGGCCAGCCCCAGTCCCTCGGAAACCATGGCCCGAAACTTGCCAAAAAAGTCAAATCCCCGCCTCCCATAAGGCCAGACGGCCAAATCGCCGGAAGGGAAAAACCGCCCCATCGCCCCAGCCCAACCAAACGGCCAACTGGAAACGATCAAAGGGGTTAAGGTAAATCGAGATTAAGCGCCCATTCGGGGCGCCCTTGGCCCCAAACATATTAGGCTTAATTCGCCTTCAATGGTAACACAAAACCTCTAAAAAGCAAGCTCGATGGCCCAAAGCCATTAAATCTGGCCGAGTTTGGCGGTCATTTGATTGGGCCATTGGTAGTGAGGGGAGCGAATGGGCCCCCAGTTTACCCTTGATTTGATTCGATCATTTAGCGCCTTCAAAGCCAATGGCCCCCGGTTTACCCTTCATTGGCTTTGTTCATTGGCCGCGAGGCCAGGGCCAATGGCCCCCCGGTTTACCCTTGATTGGCCGTGTCAATGGGGAGCGTTCGGAGCCAATGGCCCCCGGTTTACCCTCGATTGGCCGTGTCAATGGGGAGCGTTCGGGGCCAATGGCCCCCGATTTTTCTTCGATTGGCTGGGCTCAATGGGCGCGGGGGCGGCTAAAGCGGCCAAGTTTTGGGTCATTTGATTGGGCCATTGGGCGCGAACTTGGCCGGGTTTGGGGGTCATTTAAGCGGAACGTCGCGAGCCAGGGGACGAAACTGCCGGGGCGGCGGGGGCCCTTGGAGAACCAGGGGGGCGAAAAATTATAATAAACAACTAGTTAACAGAATCTTAAAAAAATAGCCAAATATTATAAAAATTCCTTGACAATTCCAAAGTCAAAATGATATCTTGAAAACAATTAATCCTCACAAAAGCAGAATTGCGTTTTTTCCAAAAAACCCAATTGTCGCTATATTTCCAGTCAAAAAAAATAGCCAAATATTAGACTATTATGTTTCGCTAGGAGTCTTTCATTGGGGCCATTTTTGTCAAAATCTGGAATAAATCCTTTTAAACAAAGGTAAAAATTTCTTCGTTACGTTTTGTCATCTTTTGTCATCTTTCGTATTGGGTTTTGCCGCGCTTAATCGCGAAACCCTTATCCAACCTGACCCGGGCGGAACTTTTTTGACGCTTTTCCCGGTGTCCCATCTTTTACAATTTCTAAAAAAGTGAGAATGTCATGGCTGATTTCCTCTCTCCATCGGTCAATTTCATCGGCAAGGGCACCCTGGCCGAGATCGGACCGCGGGCCAAGATGTTCGGGACCAAGGCCCTTTTGGTCACCGACAAAGTCCTGGCCGGAATTTCCGGCGGCCCGGTCGACCAGGTCAAAAAGCACCTGGATAAGGCCGGCGTCTCCTACGCCGTCTACGACGGCGTCGCCCCCAACCCCAGGGATATCAACATCGCCGAAGGGAAAAAGATCTACGAGGCCGAGAAATGCAATCTCTTGCTGTCGGTCGGCGGCGGTAGCCCGCACGACTGCGCCAAGGGTATCGGCATTTCCCTAACCCACCCCGGTGACCTCTATGAGGACTACGCCGGGATCGAAAAACTGACCAACGCCCTCCCGCCCCTTTTGTGCGTCAATACCACGGCAGGGACCGGGAGCGAAGTCACCCGCCACTGCGTGGTGACCAACACCAAGAAAAAGGTCAAGTTCGTCATCGTCAGCTGGCGTAACCTCCCCATGGTTTCCATAAACGATCCCGAACTCATGATCGCCAAACCGGCCGGGCTCACCGCCGCCACCGGCATGGACGCCCTAACCCACGCGGTCGAGTGTTACGTTACCTTGGCGGCCAACTCCATCACCGACGCCTTGTCCCTTGAGGCCATCAAGCTCATCTCCAACAA
>JAITLH010000398.1 GCA_031277995.1 Deltaproteobacteria bacterium | reverse complement strand
AAGCTGGCCAAACCCGGCCCCAGTTTCGCCTACGAAAAACAGCTCGAGATCTATTCCCTGGCCCTAAAAAAGGCTGGCTTTACCGGTGACTTACTGGCCAAAATCTGGTATTCTGGCCCTTGACGCCCCCCCGACGGGGGGTCGTCAAGGGCCAGAATTAGCGCCCCCAAGGGCGCGGCCCATGACCCCTTTTTTAGCGCGCTCCAAGAACGCCCAGAACGCCCCCAGAACGCGCCGGGCCGCTTGCCCCTACTTTACCCCCAACCCGGCACCCCCAGCCCTCCCTGGGCCCAATTTGACCGTTTACGGGCCGGTTTTTGAGGGGGCTGAGGTCCGTTTTTTTGGGGTTTTTTGGCCCGGCTTGACCCGGCGCGAGCTTTTATTAAAAATAGTTATGTGATTATTAATTAAACGTTCATTGGTTATTTTGTTATGTCGTTTATTAGTTATTTTAAAGAAAGATCTATCAAAAATGACGACGATTCCGCGCCAATAAGTTTTTTGCCCCGGCGCCGACGAACCCAGCGCCGCCCGACCAAGGCGCTGGCCGTTTTCTTCGCGCTTTTGGCCCTGGCGGTTTTTCCCACGCCCGGACGAGGGGAGCAAACCCCGGCCCATACCGAACCCCGACCTTTCGAGACGCTTTTGGCCGCGGCCGACTTTACCAAATCGGCCGCCGAGCGGGGGGCCCAGACCCTGCTAGACGGCCTGGTGGGCCTATCGCGGACCCTCGATCCGAGGAAAACGCCCTCCCTCCCCACCGAGGACCCGCGGTATTTCCCCGTCAGGCGCTACGCGCCCAGGGGTTTATTGGGAAAAAGCTGTTCGGTAAAGTTCGTGGCCGTGGGCGATATCCTGATTCACGACACCATGCGCGCCTACTCCAAACGAAAGGAGGGGGGCTACGATTTTAAGCCGAATTTCCAATACGTCAGGCCCATCTTCAAAAAGGCCGACCTGGTCATCGGCAATTTGGAAAACCCCCTGGCCGGGGAAGAAAGGCGCCTTTCCGGTTACCCCAACTTTAACGCCCCCCAGGAATTGGCCGGGGACTTAAAGGAGAGCGGTTTCACGACCGTTTTAATCGCCAATAACCACTCCATGGATCGAAGCTGGGCCGGGCTGGCCCAGACGATCGAGACCGTCGAAGCGGCCGGGCTCGATTACGTTGGGGCTTACCGCGATCCCCAAGACAAAAAACGGCGCCTCATCGCCGTCTACAACGGCCTAAAAATAGCCACGCTCGCTTACACCTATGGCCTAAACGGCTACCCGGGCCCCAAGCCCGACGAACGGTGGCGCTTGGGGGTAATCGACCAGGAGCTTATTTGGTCCGATTTAAAAGCCGTCCAGGACGAGGGCGTGGATTTTATCATTCTCAGCTTGCATTTCGGTAACGAATACGAGCGAAAACCCAATAAAATCCAAACCGCTCTGGTCGCGGAACTCCTGGCCGGGGATCCCGAGCGTGGCCTGGCCGGACCCGACCTGATATTGGGCCATCACCCCCACGTGGTACAACCCTTCGTCCAAATCGAAAAGGGCCCGGGCCTTTCCAACCAGGCGGTCATGTATAGCCTGGGCAATTTCATGACCTCCCAGCCCTTTCCCCACACCTTTTTGGGCCTAATTTTAACCGGGGAATTATCCGTGGGCCCGGACGGCCGCAAAACCGTGGGCCCCTTTACCCTAATCCCGACCTATTGCCACAAAGGCGTAAAGGACGGCAAAAAATACTACCGGGTCATCCCCATGGCCCGGGGCGCCCGAGATCCCGAGAGCTTTGGCCTTACCGCGGCCACCGGCAAGTTGATGGAACGTTATTACCAAGAACTGACCACCCATCTGGTCTCCATGGAACCCGATTCTTCCAAATGGCCAAACTTTGAATAAAATTTGGCCATTTGGCCTAAAAAACAATAGATGAACTCCATCAAATATCGCTTAAACAAACAAGCGGGTTTAATTTTTCTTCACCCATCTTCGCTTAATTAAATAAGCGGTTTAATTTTTCTTCACCCCATGGGAGACAAATGACGGACGATTTTTCAAAAGATCCTGACTTAACCAGTCCGGCCGAACTTTTCAGGATGGGTGACGTTTATTTTTGGGGCCTAGGCGTTCAAAGGGACAGGCGAAAAGCCCTGGATTTTTATCGTCAGGCGGCCGAAAAGGGCCATGCCAGGGCCCAATATAGGCTGGCCAACGCCTACCGCGAAGGAAACGGCGTCGGCGCGGATCTTCAACAAAGCCTCGACTGGCTAACCAAGTCGGCCGAGTCGGGCCTAGCCGAGGCTCGCTACGATTTGGGCCTGACCTACCATAACGGGCTGGGGGTGGAAAGGGATCCGGCCCAGGCCCTTACCTGGTGGCGCCTCGCGGCCGACCAAGGCCAGGGCGAGTCGCTCTACCGGTTGGGCCTAGCCTACTCCCTTGGCCAAGGCGTCGAAAGGGACCTTGACCAAGCCGTTAAATGGTGGCGCCTCGCGGCCAAGCAAGGCGATCTCCAGGCGTTGATTGGTTTGGCCCAAGCTTACCGAGCCGGGGAGGGCGTTGAAAAAGATCTCGCCCAATCCGCCGAGTATTGGCGCCTGGCCGCGGAAAAAGGCCACGCCGAGGCCCGGTTTCATTTGGGGTATTTATATTTTGTAGGCCTGGGCGCGGAACGGGATCTCGCCCAAGCCGCCCATCATTGGCGCCTGGCCGCCGAAAAAGGCCACGCCGTGGCCGCTTGTAACCTGGGGTTACTGTATAAAAACGGTGAGGGAGTGGAAAGGGACCCCGAAAAAGCCGTAAGGTATTTTCGGCAGGCCGCCGAGCATGGGCTACCGGAGGCGCGGTTCAATTTAAGCTTGGCGTATTATGAAGGCCAAGGCGTGGAAAAGGACCTGGCCCAAGCCTTTAAACACTTACTCCTGGCCGCCGAAAAAGGCTATCCCCCGGCGATACTTAACGCGGGAATCTCCTATTTCCAAGGGCTGGGAGTGGAACGGGACCTCGAAAAAGCCGTAAAGTATTTTCGGCAGGCCGCCGAGCGAGGCGTCGTTGACGCCCAGGCCAATATGGCCCTGGCCTTTTTTCATGACCTTGGCGTCGAAGGCAACAAGAAACAAGCCTTTAACTATTTTCGCCTGGCTACCGCTCAAGTAAAACGCGAAGCCCAGGTTTCACTGGACAAAATCTGCCCGTCGGACTTGGGCGAGGGCAAACAAGACCTCTCGCAAGTCGTCACACATTTTCGCTTGGCCGCCGATCGGGGCGATCCCTTGGCCCAGCTTTGGATGGGCAAGGCCTGCGAAAACGGGATTGGGGTCGAAATAAACCTCGAGCTGGCCAAAAAGTATTATGAAATGGCCGCCGATCGGGGCGAGCGCTCGGCCCAGCTTTGGATGGGCGAGGCCTACGAAAACGGGATTGGGGTCGAAATAAACCTCGAGCTGGCAAAAAAGTATTATGAACTGGCCGCCGATCGGGGCGATCCCTTGGCCCAGCTTTGGGTGGGCGGGGCCTACGAAAACGGGATTGGGGTCGAAAAAAACCTCGAGTTGGCCGAAAAGTATTATGAACTGGCCGCGAAACAGGGAGTCCGGGAAGCCGAACAAAGACTTCGCGCCTTGAAAAACCTACACCATCTTCGCTTAATTAAGTAAGCGGGTTTAACTTTTCTTCACCCATCTTCGCTTAAATTAAGTAAGCGGGTTTGACTTTTCTTCATCCATCTTCGCTTAAATTAA
>JAITLH010000385.1 GCA_031277995.1 Deltaproteobacteria bacterium | reverse complement strand
CCGCCCGGTATCCAAAGCCAGGCCGAAATACGCGATCCCGTCGGTCTTAAAAATCCGCCCAATATCCAAACCCCGCCCCCAAGCCAGGCCCAGGTCAATATCCAAACCCCGCCCGGTATCCAAAGCCAGGCCCAGGTCAATATCCAAACCCCGGCCGGTATTCAAACCGCGGCAGGAAGCCTCGCCCAGGCCGATATCCAAACCGAGGCCGGAAGAATCGAATTGTTCATGTCGCTGTTCACCGGGCGCGTGGACGTTTTCGCCAAGCGCTGGGAGAATCCGCAAAAAGGCCTCTCGGGTTACGGCCCGGTCTGCCTTAACCAGTGGTCGGCCGCGTGTCCCAAAAAGGGCGGCGGTAAAATGAAATGCGGGGAATGCCCAAATAAAAATTTCGCGAAATTTGACGCCGGCTGGGTTGAAAAGCATCTTAGGGGCAATCTGACCATTGGCGTATACCCAACGCTTTTGGACGAGACCTGCCGTTTTCTGGCCTTTGATTTGGACGCGAAGGAATGCGGCCCGGATGACTTGCTTCAAGACGTCAAGGCCATTCGGGAAACTTGCGATGAGTATGGCATAAGCATGGCCGTCGAGCGCTCCCGTTCCGGCCAAGGGGTTCACTTTTGGATATTTTTCGCCGAAAACTTAACCGCCGTCACGGCCAGGAAGTTCGGAAGCGCCCTGATTACCCGGGCCATGGAAAAAAGCCATAAACTGTCGTTTGAAACGTATGACCGGATGATCCCCGCCCAGGACACGCTGCCCGAAGGGGGATTTGGCAATTTAATAGCTCTGCCCCTACAAAATAAACCCCGTCAATCGGGAAACAGCGTTTTCGTTGACGAAAACTTCAAGGCTTACCCGGATCAATGGAACCATCTGCGAAACGTCAAAAAATATACCTTTAAAGAGATTGAAGCGCTTATTAGACGCTTGGCGCCCGGGGGCGAGCTTGGCGGTCTCTTTAGCGTCAAAGACGATGAGGGGCGGCTTAATGGCCAAGCGGCGTCGGGCGGGGCCGTTAACCATCGTGGGCTGGGAAAGGCGGAAAAACCCTTGGGGCGCTTGTTTCCGTCAGGCCCGGGGGTTATTAATCTTGGGCTGGGCCAAGCGGAAAAACCCTGGGCGGCTAAAAAAACGGAGCCCAAACTCTCCCGATGGGATTTTCCCGAGGAAGTAAAAATAGTCCGTTCGAACTCTCTGTTCTTGGAAAAAGAAGGTTTTTCCAGCCGCGCCCTAAACGTTCTTAAACGCCTGGCCGCCTTTCAAAATCCGGAATTTTACCTGGCCCAAGCCAAGCGGCTATCAACTTTTAACATACCGAGGATAATCTCTTGCTCCGAAGAAACCGAAAAATATTTATGTTTGCCGCGTGGTTTGGAAGACGAAGTTAATGAAATTTTAGAAAATAACTCAGTCGATTTTCAATTGGTCGATGAAACCAACTTAGGTCGCGACATTGACGTTACCTTTAACGGAGAACTTCGTTTTGAGCAGCATATGGCGGCCGAGTCGCTTTTGGGGCGAAACAACGGCGTTCTCTCGGCCGCCACGGCCTTTGGAAAAACCGTCATCGGGGCGTATTTGATAGCCAAGCGTAAGGTGAACGCTCTGGTTTTGGTCCACCGCGCCACTTTGATGGCCCAATGGAAAGAGCGCTTAAAAGAGTTTTTGACCATCCGCGATGAGCCCAAAACCAGCTTTACGCCCACGGGACGGCCGCGAAAGAAAAGCGCCATCGGCCAAATTGGGGGCGGCAAGCACGATTCGGGCGGTCTCGTTGACGTGGCCATGATGCAATCCCTGATCTCCCGCGACAAGGTCAAAGAACAACTCATAAACGATTACGGGCTGGTCATCGTGGACGAATGCCATCACGTTTCGGCCGTTACCTTTGAGCTGATACTCAAAAACGTGAAGGCCAAGTACGTTTATGGACTCACGGCCACCCCCACCAGAAAGGACGGCCACCATCCCATAATATACATGCGCTGCGGAAAAATCATTTACCGCGTGGACGCGAAAAAGCAGGCGGCGGCCCGTCCCTTCGATCATTACGTGATTCCCCGCTTCACCCGTTTTCAAAAACCGGCCCATCGAGGCAAGGGCGATTGGGAGATGCCCGCCATTTACGGCGACATCCAAAAAGACGAGCTTCGAAACGATTTGATAATTGAGGATGTCCTAAGCGCCGTCAAGGAAGGAAGAAACCCCATTGTTCTTACCGAACGCCGCGAGCACGTTAATTACCTGGCTTCCATGATCGGGCAAAGCGTGAAAAACGTGGTCGTTTTGATGGGCGGGGGCCCAAAAAAGAAAAAGCTCGAAATCTTGCGAGCCCTGCCCGACATTCCCGAGGGCGAACCCTTCGTAATCGTGGCCACGGGCAAATACGCGGGCGAGGGTTTTGATTTCCCCCGTTTGGACACGCTTTTTCTGGCCATGCCCATTTCCTGGAAGGGCACCCTTCAACAGTACGCCGGCCGGCTGCATCGGTTATCCCACGGCAAAAAGGAAGTTCGGGTCTACGATTACGTTGACGTCAACGTGGCCATGCTCGAAAGAATGTACCAAAATCGCCTAAAAGGCTACGCTTCCATAGGTTACAAAACCAAGGGGACGCCCCAGCCCCTGGAAGAAGCCCAGGCCATATTCCACGGCGATAACTTCTTTTCCGTATATCGCGACGATCTTTTGGCCGCCCGAAAGGAAATCTTGATTGTCAGCCCTTTTTTGGACAAAAACCAAGTCCTCTCGACCCTGTCTAGTTTGGCCGAAGCCAAGGCGAGCGTGACCGTTATTACCAAACCACCCGAAAGCTACCCCGAAAAGGAGCGCCCGGAAATCCGCGCTTGCCTGGAACTTTTAACCAACCAGGGCTTGACCGTTAAAACAGACGATCTCGTCCAGCCGCGATTTACCGTTTTGGATGCCCGGCTCGTTTGGTACGGGAGTGTCAGCCCCCTAAGTAAAGGCGATCCCGAAGGAAGCGTCATGCGCTTTGAGAACATGGCCATCGCCAAAGAACTAATAAGCCACGTTTAACCGAATCTTACGACAGGAGAGCCGCGATTGGCCCCGCCCTAAAATACCCCCACTAAAATACCCCAACGACGGACGGCATGGGGTCTGGGGCCGTCTTTTAGGCCTTGGCCCTAATGAAGGAACGTCGCGGTTTGGTCGGGGCGGGGGAGATTTGTCCCGTTACGGGGCAATTTTCGAATGGGGGCTGAAGTCCAAAATTTCCGGTCAAGTGAATCGTTTGAAGGTAGCGACTAAGGGCCGATTTTTTTTGGGCGTTAAATGAGTAAAAACTTATCCATGTGTCGGCCAGGTTTGTGTCCATAAATTATTTTGTCGTTTATATTTAGGGAAAAACGTTACTTCGGAGGCCTGGGACGGTTCTAAAATTTTCATTTGGGCGTGATTGTATACGTCCCAAAAATTTGGTATCGTAAAGTCAGTTTTTTGTTGTTTTAAGAAATATTTGGGAACGTAAATGTTTGGTTGCCCCTCGCGTCCGGTTTTGGCTTGGCTTTTTTAGGGCCTCGGCGCGTCCCCAAAAAAAACGGCCACAGGGGCCCTGGGAGCGCCGCGAACCCCTTGTCCCTACCTTTATGCCCATTTTGGCCTCGGCGGGGCTCTAAGGGCCATTTCCGGCCGTTTACGGGCCGGTTTTCGAGGGGGGGAGAGCCTGGGTTTTTTGGGGCGCTTGACCGCCCCCCCGGGGGCGCCCGGTTGGGCCTTATTCGTAAGCCGGGGATTGGCGCCAAAGTTTGGGCCTGGGCCAGTAAGTTGGGGCCTTGGGCCTAAGGGCCCTGGATTAATTTTAGTTTTTTTTGCGATATTGACTCTTAAAGGAGAGAACATGAATGCCAATGAGATAATAACGGCGATTT
>JAITLH010000383.1 GCA_031277995.1 Deltaproteobacteria bacterium | reverse complement strand
CGGCCCCCTCGTGGCCATCGGCGCGAAAATCTCGCCAAATTAAGCCGGCCATTGGTTAGTCCGGCCTTTTGGTTTTTTTGGCTTAAAAATTTAAAACCTCAGCCACTCAAAAAATTGGCCCGTAAAGGCCCCTAATAGGGCCGCGGCGGCCTTCGGACGCAAGATCGGTAGGCTAGGGGGCGGGTCAAGGACGCGCCGCGCCCGTTCGCGGGCCTAGTTTCGCGGGCTTAGTTTCGCGGGGGCCCCGAATCGTTTTCAAGCCGCCCACAAAACTTAAACGTTAACCGTCACGGTAGTGGGGGGGAGCGATTTTTTTTTATGAATGTGAGACGCCCAAATAATCAAACCCAAAGCGGATAAATTATTTTTAATCCCAAAAAACGCCCATGATAAAACTTTGACGCCCCGGCAAATGAAAGTCTCGACAACTTTCATGGAAAAGGCCACCGCGGCAATTTCGTTTTTGGGCCCGCGCTTTTTTAAGCGCTAGACCCTTGGTCGTAAAATCTTTTAAATCGCCCCGATTGTTTTAGGACTTTTCCCATGGCGGCCCTTGGCGATTGCCAATGGCCGCTTTTGTTTTTTAAAATTCATGGAACCTAACCGGAAGGGAGCTTATCGGCTTATTTTTTCAATAATTGGCTACCCGGTAAGCCAATTTTCGCGAATTCATGCCTGGCTTTTGACAAAAAAATTAACCATTAAATAAATTTATCTTCCGTCAATCGGGTTAACGGGGATATTTTAAATATTTTTAGCGCCAAAGGCCTTAAATTTGGTCCGGGTCGCCTAACCCAAGGGGCGACATTCTTATTTTGGTCCCCCATCGCGTATCGCAAAAGGCTCCGGATTTGTGCTATGATATTAAATTGGAGCCTGGGCCCCTTTTTTCCGGGGCTTAGCCAGTCCCGACGGCGCCGGGATTGGGCCCAAAATGGGGTCCCTAAGGGCCGGCGCGGGGGGCCATATTAGCCGGCGTTTCGGTTTTATTTCGGAGGCTTTTTTTATGTCCAGTGACGATTCGGCCCAGGTGGATAATTTAATCCAGCAAGCCAAGGCCATTCAAAATAAGCTTAAAGACATTCTTAAAGACGCTAGCGAGATGGAAGTGACGGCCAGTTCCGGCGGGGGCATGGTCCACGTCACCGCCAATGGACTTTACCAGATTGTCTCGGTCAAGCTCGATCGCCAGATAGTCAACCCGGATGACATAGAAATGTTAACCGATTTAATCATCGCCGCCACCAACCAGGCCCTGGCCGACGCCCAGGCCATGATTAACGAAGAAATGAGCAAGGTTAGTTCCGGTCTGGCCCTGCCCGAAAAGTATTAGCCCCAGGCTCCGGAGCGGGCCAAAACAGGCTCGTTCTTTGGCCTTTGGCTTTAGGCTTTAGGCTTATGCCTTATGGCTTACGGCCTTTGGCCTTTGGACGTAAAAAAATAAACGACCGTGGGAGGTTCCCTTTAAGAGAATCACAACTCCTTACGCCAAAAGGCATTTGGCGCTCACGGAGACGAAAAAATGGGTTTGAACAATCTCGATTCATCGACCGAAACCCCTTTGGGTAAAGACGTTAGCCAAGCCGACATCGAGGCCTTTGACCGGCTGACCTCGGTGGCCCTAAATCCCCAGGAAATGGAACTAGCCGAAAACCCCGATTGCGTGGACCCCAAGGAGCCGCGCCTTCTGGCCCTTCATTTTCACCCCGAATGGGTGCCCTTAAGCACGATTGAAACGCGCTTGTCCCGGGCCTTCCCGGCCGCGACCGATCGCCTGGTCATCCCCACCCAACATAACCGGGTTACCGTCATGGGCCCCTGGGCCGGGGTCGAGGTCGATTGTTTCGCCACGAGTTTTGGCCAAAAAATCCAGCTTTTGGTCCATTTCAAAAGTTCGAACCTGGCCAAGGCCGGGGTTTTTTTGGGCATGATGGATCGGACCTATCGATACCGGGCCCACCAGTTGATGGAGATATTGGAAGCCCTAACCAATCCGGACGAATCGCTAAAAAAAGAAATCAACAATAACGGCCTGGATCATCAGGCCCTCGACCTGGCCGGTTTTTTCGCTTGCCGGCTTAAGGAACTCATACACGGCCGGGACGTCTTGGAGACCGAAAAATCCGAGATGTTAAAAAACCGCCTTTTGACCGATTTCATGCTGGCCCGAAACCAGGGCCTGGACCCCACGCTTTTTGGCAGTAGCTTGTCGGTCGCGAACGTGGTTAAGTCGTTTGTCAAGCACCGTTTGAACTATCAAAGGTTCAATACCGCCCTCGAAGTAATCGAGGAAGTAAGGGCCCTGGGGGCCGGAATAGTCATCCCCCACCCGCCCCAGTTCTGGCCGGCCCTAATTGACGATCTGGACGTGGACGGCTGGGAAGTTTGGAACCCTTCCACGCCCAACCACGCCCTTTTTTTAATCGAGTGCCTACACCGGGCCAACGGCCACGCCAAGCGGCCCCTATTGGCTTTCATGGGTGACGACACCCACATGTCCTCAAAAATCCGGGCCAACGTCACCGAGGACAAAAACGGCCGGGGCCGGGAGATTGGTTTTCAGCCGCCTTGGTGGGATCCCCAAGTTTCCGAGGCCCTAAGGCGAACCGGCCAAAGCCGGGACCGAACCATCGACGAATACCGGGCCAGAATTTCTTAGGAAATCCTGGGACCAAGGCCAGGGCCCATGGGGGGTTGGCCGGTTTTTTTTGGTTAAGATTTTTAGGTTTTTCGCGACAAAAAATTTTCGTTTAGCTTAGCCCGTAAGGCCAATCGAGGCGTTTAATCTTTAATCGATAAAATGCCCAAAAGCGCTGTTTTCGTTTTTTGTCGTAAAAAAATCATTGAAGAAAAGTAAACAAAACGTAAACGGTAAACCAATGTCCAAAAACACCCTAATCCACAAGTTCGTCTCCGACCCCGATGAGGTGGCCGCTTTTTTCCAAGCCCTAATCGAGGGCTTCAAAAACCGCAAGATTACGGTTACCTCGGAAGTCAGGGAGCAAACCGTGGTTCCGGCCGAGATAATCGAAATGACCGTGGAGGCCGTGCAGAGAAAGGGCCGCATCCGCCTAAACGTCTCGGCCAGCTGGAGCGAGGTTGAACCCTACCCCAAACGCAACCTTTTTACCGACATGCTGGTGACCTCCAAAGACGAGGTCAAGGCGGAGGCCAAAAGCGAGGCCCAGCCCGAGGCCAAAACCGAGGGCAAGGCCGAGGGTAAAGACGGTTCGTAATCGACAAACACGCCAGAGCCAAAGCCAGAAGGCCAACCGCTTCGGTTAGCCTTTTTGGCCTTATTTTGGCTCCATCTCGCCCCGGAAAAAAGCGGGGTTTTTCGTTGGTGCCCTATGAAAGGGGACGATTTAGAAGTTTTTTTGAAGCTCTTAACCACCGAGGTGTTCCAGTCGGCCACCGACGCCAGGGATCTGCTTTTTAGGCGCGATCCCTCAAAAAGCCGTTCTCTGTTTAACCGGGTCACTTACATATCCAACCAGGTGGCCCAGTTGCAAAAGCAGGCCATGGAAAAGGCCATGCGTAACGGCCCCAACCGCGAAAGCCTATATTTGCAAGGCCTATCGTCGGTGGCTTCAAGGTTGGAACGCATCAGCGATCTGCTTTTGAACTTGGATCGCCAGGCCGGTTACCTAACCAGAATAAGCGTTTTGTATCCCTACAACCTCGACGAATTTTTCAAGGAGATCTTGTTTGGCCTGGAAAAGATCTTTCCGGCCTTCGTCCAAAGGGACGTGGGCCTGGCCGTGAAACTGGGCCAGGTTGAGGAAAAACTCGATTCCTGTTACGCCAATCGATTCGCCCGGCTGATAAAGGAGTTTGGCACCGGTTCCTCGGCCGACGATCTGGTGACCGTCATCATGATCGTCCATTATTTGGAGCGGATCGGCGACATTTTTTTGGAGATCGGCGAAAAGATAATCTACATAAGCATGGGCGAGAAGATCAAGCTGGAGCAATACAAGGCTTTGGGCGAGGGCTTAAAGGCCACCGGGGAATCGATGGAACCGGCCAGCCTGGATTTTCGCTCCATCTGGGGCGGGCGTTCGGGTTGCCGCATTGGGGTCATCGGGCACCATGACCAAAACGGCGAGCATTCCGACCAAAGCGACCAGACCGTGGTTTTCAAACACGGCCCGGCCTCGAAAATGACCAGGGAACGCGACAACCTGGCCCTTTGGGAAGAAATCCGCCCGGGCCTGACTCCCAAGGTCAAGGCCTTCATCCCGGCCGAGGCCGGAAACGAAGCGGCCTTAATCATGGAGTTTGTCAATAGCCGCAATTTGCAAGCGCTTTTGCTTGACAACGCTTCCGACGAGGCCACCCAAGGCATCAAGGCGGCCTTCAAGGCCATGTTTACCCTTTGGCGGGAAACCAAGATCGAAAAAGAAGTCTCCTCGACTTTTTGTCGGCAAACCGAGGATCGCTTAAGGGAAGCGACCACTTTGTACCCCAGGCTCATGCGCCATCAGGGTTCGGTGGGAAACTGGAAACTCCAATCCGTGGCCGAGGTCTTGGCCCAGGCCAAGGCCATGGAGGAAAGCCTCAAGGTGCCCTTCACGGCCAGAATCCATGGGGACTTCAATCTCTCGAACCTTCTTTTTAACCCGGACAACCAAAAGCTCACCTTCGTCGATATCTACCGTAGCCGCGAAACCGATTATTTGCAAGACGTCTCGGTCATGCTGGTCTCAATCGTAAGGCTTCCGGTCACGACCTACCAAAGTCGCCTAAGGCTTTACCAAGTGGCCAGGATGGCCGAATCGATGGTCCGGGCCTTTGCCAAGGAAGAAAACGACGAGACCTACAAGGCCAGGTTGGCCTTTGGCCTGGCCAGATCCTTTGTCACTTCCACCAGGTTTGTCCTAGACGATCGCCTAGCCGAGCAAATGGTTTCCCGGGCCCGCTATTTGTGGGAAAAGATCATAAGCCACCGCTCCAAAAACCTTGGCTGGGCCGATTTCAACTTCTCCCTGGAGATCCTGGAAATTTACGTCGATTGAAATTTCCCAACCCCTGCCAACCAAACTCGCTTCCCCCAAATTTCCAAGCCCAACCCGGCCAAAAAAAACGCCCGCCCCCCGTAAGCGCCAAAAAAAAGGCGCGTCGGGGAAGCGGGCGAGATTAAGGTGGGGGTTTTGGTAGCCTGGTTTACTTACTGACCAAGGCGTGGGTAAACTCGGCGATGGCCAATTCCTCGTTGGTGGGAACCACCTGGACCTTGACGGCGCTGTCGGGGGTGCTGATGACCCGGGGCTCGGGCGAGCGTACCTTGTTTTTTTCGGCGTCGATCTTGATACCTAGGCCTTCCATGTCTTTGGTAATCGAGGCCCTCATGGTGGCGGAGTTTTCGCCAACGCCGGCGGTGAAAACCAAGATGTCCAAGCCGCCCAAGGCCGCGGTGTAAGCGCCGACGTACTTGCGGACCCGGTAAGCGTAGGCCTCCAAGGCTTGGCGGCACTGGGCGTTTCCGGCGTCCTGGGCCGCCTCGACGTCCCTAAGATCCGAAGAACCGATCCCGGCCAGGCCCAATACGCCGCTTTGCTTATTCATGAGGTTATCCATCTG
>JAITLH010000300.1 GCA_031277995.1 Deltaproteobacteria bacterium | reverse complement strand
AACTGGACTCGATCTGTCGTTCGAATCTGTCAAAGCATCAATATCAATTTCGATCTCGTTATTTCACGGGGTTGCGAGGCTACGTACTGATATCTTCATAAATTGTCAAGAGATATAGAGGGCTTGCAATGTTCTACACAGAAAATTCATGTTGAGCTAAGAATCTAATCGCGCAATTTGGAGTAACCTTGCATTAAGTCTGGATAGCGATACCCATCACTTGTGGGGGCAACGATCAAGGCGCGGTTACCCCTGGGAAGTTCAAGGTGGGCCTTTATGGTGACTTGGTCATTTGGTTTTCTAAGGGCTAGCCCATGGCGCATGGCCTGGCTAGCCCCTAGGCGTAAAGGGTTTAGGGTTAGGATCTACACAGCTTTTGTTTAAACTCGGCGTTGGCTTGTTTTAGGGCTTCCTTTTCTCGCTCAAGGGACTGTTTCTCGGCCCTTAGATCGTGTCCATGTCTTTATTGATCTTCGGAGGCTTGATTGAGCGCGTCGGATCCAAAGTCGCTTTGGGCCTGGAGACCTTTTAAGGCGTCCACGTTTTTGTCGGCGGCTTGGGCGTAGCTTTCGGCCTCATCGGTCAGCTCGCCCATTTCGTTTTCCATTTCCTCAACGCCCTTTTCAACGTTGTTTTCGTAATCGTCGGCCAGCTTGTCCTGACAGTTGTCAACCTGGGCCAGAACTTGGTCTTTTTCCTCCTCGGGCAGGTCCATGGAAGAGATAAATTCGTATCAATAAGTCAAAGCTTATTTTGACTGTTAAAAAAATTTTTTTAAGTCTAGTTGTATTTTTAGTATATTTTACAAATAAAATATCAATTTAATTTTATATATATAGATTTTACGCATTTTATTATAACCATAAATGAGTAAACTTATGCCTAAGGCCAAAGGCCAAGACCAAAGAGGGCTATTTTTTCGGTTGACGAAATGATCCGATTGCGCGATATTCATTATGAGGGGATCCGTTCTAGGGAAGGCTCCCTTGAAGTCGCGATTACGGAAAAATTTTTCTTGGGTCTCCTAAGTCGAGGCCAAAAAAGGCTCGCCTGGTAGGTCCGCCTGGTAGGCCCACCTTGTAAGGCTGGCTTTGGTAAGGCTGGCTTTGGGAGGCCCAAACAGTTTCGTTTCCCCGGACTAAGTTTGGGGAAACGGTTGGGTTAACGTTATGTCGGTAAATGGTTTAGGTTTGGTGGCCTGTGACGTCGTTAGGAGCGAATTTGAGACGGCCTTGGCCGGAAGAGATATCATAAGGCGGTATTTGGAGTATTCGCTCCACAGTACGCCCAATCTCATGGGCGGAAAGATTACCGAGGCCATGGAGGATCTTAAGGCCCAGGGCGCCGAGAGGGTGGTTTTGGGCTATGGGCTCTGCAGTAACGGCGTGGTGGGCCTTAATTTCGATAGCGGCTTGGTCATGCCCAGGTGCCATGACTGCATAGCCATGCTTTTGGGTTCCCCCAGGCGCTACTATGAGATGTTTAGAAAATACCCGGGGACGTATTTTTTGACCGAGGGCTGGATCCGCAATAACGCCGATCCCCTTTCGACCGTTCAAGTTAAGTATACCCCCAGGCTAGGCGAGAAGAAGGCCCTGCGGGGAATGACTTTGGAGCTGGCTAACTATAAGGCTTTTTGTTTTGTGGATAACGGGGTCGGGGATAGGGAAGCGGTCAGGGAGAGAACCAAAGAAAACTGCAAGGTCTTCAATAAAGAATTCATTGAGCTTGAGAGCGGGATCGACTATTTCACGGGCCTACTGGATGGGCCCCACTCGGAAGACGAGTTTTTGGTCTTGTCGGGCGGCCAAAAAGTCCAAAACGAGTTTTTCTACCAAATCATTTAGATAGTTATCCCGCGCGGTTGGGGCGGGGTTAATTTAGCTAATTTAGATAGCTTTTTGGCTATCTTTATTGGGCTAGGGATATGGTTTGTTTTAGATTGAGGCCATAAGTTTAATGGCTAGAGTTGTTGGCCAAACCATATTTAAGCCTAAATTACATGCCCAGCCTAAGGCGATAAGGATAGTAATCGCCGCGGCGGATGCGATGGGTTTTCATTATCAAGGCTTCGTTGGTCCCGGTGTGGAAGATGAGCCTACGGCCCTTAAGCCCGCCCACGTCCTCAGAGACAATCTTGATACCGTTCTTCTTTAATATCTTCCTGGCTATCTTGACGTTTTTCCCCCCGGTGCTACCCCATTTGTCCCCCTGTATCTCGCCGCCGCCAAAGATCTGGGCCTCAAGGTCCTCGACCCTACTCCCCTGACGCCGAAGCTTATTGATCAAGGCCGGGATGGCCACGTCCCCGAAGTCATTGGAGGCCGAGCCAAAGAAACCGCTTTTTGGGTAGAGAAAATGATTCATTCCGCCAATTTTTAGGCGCCGATCGTGAAGGCAGACGGCTACGCAAGTCCCTAAGACGGCCGAAACCATGGCTTGCTCGGCGCAGGTAAAGATCTGGCCCGGGGTAATGTGGTAACGAAAAACTTCAACCGCACGAGTATTTGTCATAAAAACACACCCAAATGGTAGCCTAAATAATAATTTAAGCTAATTTGAAGTAACTTTGATTCGATCAAAAAGGTTGGGGTCTTACAAAAAATAAGCTTACGACAGCGTAAAACACGTAATAAGGATTACGATATTTTAAGCTAAACTCAGCTTTTAAGGAAAGAGCCGAATTTGATCGTGTTTTCAATAACGATTATGGGGAAGATATGACGTTAAAAGCTTAGACCAGGATTTTTTTACGTAATGGATTCATAAAATTGTGAGAGTCTGACATCGTTAATTATCGCTAAAACGATAAGGTCCGGTTTTCCGGGACCAAAAGATACAAAAGAAACTTGGAGTTTTTGGTTCAAAACAAATATTGGGATCCAAAAAGACCAAAGCCTACCTTGAAAGCGCTTAAACGTTTTTGAGGGTAGAATTTGTTTCTGTATCGTTGGCGACTATATCTTATGCCCACCTAAGCTTATATATCATGCCTCGATCGGTATTGCAAGCATAATTTTTGTTGTTTTCTAAAATTACCTCAACTTTTTTTTAAACCGTTTCTTTAAAGATAAAAATTTAGCTGGCAAAGGCTGGCTAATCCTAGTGAGACTTTAATCTTAAGTAAATTAGTTAGCCAGCTAGAGTCTGATTCCCGGTTTTATCGGATTGATGCTCTAAAAAAATAGTCGTCATAATCAAAAACAGAACATGAATCTGGACCCGAGACAACAGCTATGTTTATTTGTCATTTAACAATAAGGCCTAAACAAGCCTGGACTCATTCGAGCCCTAAATTAATACTACTGTAATTAGTAAAATTGGCTCGATGCCATCTAAAATCTTAACTTTAAAGAAAAATCATTGGATATTATATATACCTTAATTGTAGGTATTTATTTATAGATGAACGTTATGGGGCTTTAAAAAA
>JAITLH010000242.1 GCA_031277995.1 Deltaproteobacteria bacterium | reverse complement strand
CCACTACGGACTTAAAAAAACCCCTAATTAATCGCCACTTTACGCGGGCAGGTTAAATAAAAAACAGATATTTAAATTAGTTATTAATGGGCTCTTAACTAACCATTATGGTCAGCCTCGGGGCCTTCTCGGCTATGAACTCGGGAGCGATGGGGTTGGGACGTTGCCCGGCGGCCGAGGTGTCGGTCGCGCCGGTCTCGTCGGTGGTGGCTTCTACCCTTTGTCCTTGGTGTCTGTTGGGGAGGACGACGGGGCTTCCTCGTTGCGGGTTGACTCGGCTTTCTGAGACTCCTCCAGATATAAGCGCCTCGCCGAATTCAAGCAATCCATCAACATTGATTTCTGCGTGTCGTACCTCTTGTAAACGTCGTACAGGATATCAGGATCGTCCAAGTTCTTGAGATGGGCCCATTCCGGAATTCCGGAAGAATTCGGAATTTCCAGTATATTCAGCGTGTGCCCGTCCCAAACCGGTTTCGCGCTGTCGTCCAGATAGTTCTTCTTTAGATCCTCCACCATAACCAGCACCATGTCACGAAGATCGCTCAGCGATTTCGAAATTCTGTCCAGCTCCTTCTGGTTCTCCGGGCTGATTATCTCCGCGGTCGCCATCAATAGATTCGCCGCGCCCACTAAGCTCCCCTTCCAATTAAACATGAAACTTAGGAGTTCGAAGCGCTTTCGGCGCAACGCGTTGGGTGAGTAGTCCCGAGGCTCTTCCGGGATTGAATCTTGGGTCGCTGACGGTGTCGGCTTGATTGATTGGGTTTTGTCCTTTTCCAAAATTACGCTCCACTAGCTAAGTTGACCCTTTAACCGTGACAAATCAACTTTGAAAACATCCAGATAATTGGACAAATCAAAAGAGCCAATAGCCCCGACTTTGAGCTTGGCCTCTACCCCGGGGTTAACAATCTCAAGGCGCTAAACGAGGGGCAGTCGAAGGAGCCTCTGAAATGGCCAAAGGGACAACGAGGTAACGGTCAAAAACAACCGTAGCGGCCATCGGCTCTAAAATCGGATTGTAAATTATTATACCTTTAATCTATCCGAAGGGCTATGGGAACCAATTCAGGCCGTTTAAAGTCGAAGTATTGACGGGACCAACTCCCCACCCATGAACCCCAACTCTAACCAATACGAACGGGAACGGCGCCGCGCATAGAAGTTATCCAGAGACTTGGAGAATATTTTTAGTTATTTTAGCTACTTAAAGACAATTTTCGCGCCTAAACCAAATTTCATCTCGGATTTTTTGGATTCTGGCGGCCAAGCCACGGCTATTAAAAAAGACTAGTTATCTAAGGTAGATATATCTAGACCCCAAACTTCAAGAGCTCTCTTAGGGTTACGGGTTTAAAAAACCTCTAAACAATCGCCACTTTACGCGGGCGTGTTAAATAAAAAATAGATATTTTAAGTAGTTATTAGCGGAGAATTAACTAACCCATATGTTCGAGCTAACTGGGGAATATTATAGGCCAATTAGAAATGGTCTCGTGGCCAACAGCGAGGACAGACGCTTTGGCTTAACCATAGGGTTAGTCAATAACATGGTTAACGCGATAGTGATATTTTATAGGCGGCCCCTTTCGATATTCTTTGAAGCCAATGATTGGGCTTAGCATATGGGGCTAATGGGTCAGGCGGGGGTAGGATGCGCTTTGAAGGTTATTTTATGACCTTGGTAAAAGGGTAATAATATCGCTCCTGGGATTAGGGAGCGGTGTCATCTATTATCGCGTTTGAAATAACAAAACCCCCTTAGGGCTTCAAACTCGCTCTTTGGGGGTGTCGTTTAGCTAGCTTGGGTTAAAGTTTTGGGGCTGGGCCGTGGGGCTGGGCTGAGGGCCGTTTGGCTTTAGGGATCGATCTTGGGGAGGGTTGAACCCCCGTAAGGCATGATGAAAACTTTGGATTCTGGGCCCAGGCGCTCAAAGGCTTGGTTTAGGGCTAAGGTTAGGTCGTTGGCCGGGGTGACGAAAAGGGAGCTGGCCATTTGGGGGGATAGGTTTGAGACGAAGAGGACGTCGCAACGCTCTAGGACCAAGGCGATGGCCGCGGCTTTATGGCCGCCCAGCTCGAAGTTTTGGTTGGCCCTAAGGATTAGATCTTGGGGACTTTTGGCTTCCCGGAGCCAGCGCTCAAAGGTTTTTTCCCCGTAGCCCTCGTCGCAGGCGCCCACCCAGATTATGGTTCCATTGGGCCTGACGGCCTGGGCGGCGTTGTCTAGGGCCTTTTGGGCTTGGTAAACGTTTATGTCTTTTGGGTAACCTCCGGCCGAGACCAAAACCACGTCGGCGCCCGGGGCCGGGAGATGGGTTTGGAACATCTCGTCAAGCTTATGGCAGGCGGCCCGGTGGGCTTTTAGGTGATGGCCGGCGAAGGCCGCCCGGACCTTTTTATCCTCGCCCAAAACGACGTTTAGGATGAAATCGACCGAAAGGTGGTTTGGCAATTCGTCAATGTCGGCCCTGACGGGATTGCCGGTAAGGATCCCGGCCCGGGCCAGGGGTTGGGTCATTAGGCGGTGGTTGTTTTTTATGGCCCTGGGGCTGGAGACCCCGGGCAGGATGGCCTTGGCCCCGCCGCTAAAGCCGGCGAAGTAATGGTACTCGACGTTACCCAATAGGACGCGTTTATCGGCCCTGGCCACCTCGTCAAAGACGTCGATGGGGGTGCCTCGACTGGTGGTGCCCAAATTTAGGCATTTGTTTGGGTCATGGTCGATTACTTTGAAGTTTTTTAGGATATCGGAACCGACCAAAGCCTCCTTTTCGGCTTGGGTATGTTGCCTATGGATGCCTAAAGCTAAGACGATGGTGATGTCTTTGGTTAAAATACCGGCTTCTTCCAGTTCTTTTAGGACCGGGGGCAAGAGGATTTTTGAGGGGCAAGGCCTGGTTATGTCGCTAGTGACGATGGTAACCCTTTGCCCTGGGCTCAAAAGATCCCTTAACCGGGGCGTCCCGATGGGCTGGTCCAAAGCGGCCTGAATGGTCTCGACTTCGCCGGGAAGATCTTGGGCCGTTTGGGGCAAAAGCCAACCCCCAAGCCGGGTGCTATCGATTTGGGCGCTTAGGTGGCCGTGGCCGAATTTAAGCGATATGGCTATCTTTTCGTCTGGGGGCACGATAGGGGAATCTTTTCGTCCGGGGGCCCGGTCGGCGGTTTTATTTTCACAAGGGCGGAAGGTTTAGCACCTTTCGCAATTGGGCCACCCCGGTTTCCAAGCTGCTTAGAACCGGAACGGTCACGTCGCTTAAAAGGGGAAGGAGTTTATACATTGAGCCCTGGGCCAGGACGATAACGTCGTGGGATTGGGCGGCTTTTTTGATGGTGCCGATAACGATGTCGTTATGTTTTTGCTGGTTACCCTCTTTTAAAAGGGCCTCATAGGCGCCCTCGCAAAAACAGCGGCTAACGCTAACCGTTTTCCCCAACCGACGGGCAACCGTTTCGACCAGCTGACTGGAGGGCTCGACGGTGGAAATGGCCGTGGCGATCACGGCGATTTTAGTCCCCAGCTTCACGGCTTCCTCGGCCATGGGCTCGTCAACCTTGACGTAGGGGATTTTTAGCATGGGCTGGATTAAGTCCACCGCCCCGCTGACCGATGAGCACTGGTTTAGGATGGCGTCAACGCCCAGGCTTTGGGCGGCGAAGGCGTAAAGGGCCATGCGTTGGGTGACCCCCTCGGTCCTTTTTTTGTTGGCCAAAGACTCGGCCAATAAGCTGTCGTCAACGATGTTGACCATCTCCACCTCGGGCAGATATTTCTTAAACAAGGTCTTGAAATCCTCAACCGAGTAGAGAAAGGTGTGAATGATGGCTACTTTTTTTGTCGTCATTATAAAAATCCTTTTCCGATAAGGGTTAAACGATGGGGCTGGGTTTTTAGCGTTGTAAATCAAGGCTTTTTTTAGAACTTTAGTCGGTAAGCCTTTTCCATGGCCGTCATGAGGGGCAATTTTTTGCCCGATAAGTACTGAACCATGGCCCCGCCCGCCGTGCAAACCATGTCCAGCCTGGCGGAATCGATAAAATTCTGGGCGGCCGTCACCGTGTCTCCCCCGCCTATGACCGCGTAAGCCAACGAATTGGCCAGGGCCTCGAAGAGGCTTTTGGTGCCCAAATCGAAGGTTTTTGACTCGTACTTACCGGCCGGGCCGTTTACGAAGATCGTCCCGGCGCCGGCGATGGCTTTGGCGTAGCTCTCAATGGTTTTCTGGCCAATGTCGCAAAATAGTTCGTTTACGCCAAGGTTTTCAACCATGGCTTCCTTCCTCACCCCCCCTTCGGCGTAAGCCAAGTCAACGGGCAGGTGGATTTTTTCTTTATGGTTATTTAAGTGATCCCTTGCCTCGGAAACAAAGCCTCCCAGCCCCAAATCCCTTATAAACTCTTCGTTTTTGGAACCGAGATTGACCCCGGCGGCCATGAGAAAAACGTTACCCGTTAAGCCCGAGGTCAAGATGGCGTCGGCCGATCCATTGTTTAAAACCTGATTAAGCATGCCAAAGGCGTCGGAGATCTTGGCTCCCCCCAGGGCGAAAAGGCATGGCCTAGCCGGGTTGGACATGACGCGGTTTAGGGCGCTTACCTCTTCAAAGAAAACGTTCCCGGCGGCCGAGGGCAAAAACTCCTGAAAGGCTACCATGGAAGGGGCGTTTCTATGGGCGGCCGAAAAAGCGTCGTTTACGTAAGCCTCGGCCAAGGGAGCCAAACTGCGGACCAAGTAGGTGGAGGCCATCTGGGAAGCCGTGAGTTTGACGGCGTTTTCAAAAGTAGAGATCTCCTCGGCCAAGTACCGAAGGTTCCCTAACAAAAGCGCCTGGCCAGGCTTTAAGGCTTTTATGGCCGCTTGGGCGGCCGGGCCGCAGGGGTCGTCAATGTAGTCTACCGGCCAGCCCAGTTTCATGGTGAGTTTCTCGGCGTGTTCGTTAAGGGGTATGAGGTTATGGTAATCGAGGCTGTCGCCTTGGTGGGCCATGATGACCACTTTGGCCGCTTGCTCCTTTAGATACCTTAAAGTCGATAGGCACATGTTAATTCTATTGTCGTTTTTTATCCTCTTGGTTTCCCCATCTATTGGAGAATTTATATCCAATCTAGTCAAAACAGTCTTATGTTTCAATTCCAAATCGGCCATTTTCTTTATTTTAAGCTCTTGGACTGACATTAAAACACCTAAAATTTCCCTAAAATAATCCTATCGCCAAGCCCGGTTACCCGGGTATCGTACCCACGCGATGACTTTTAGGCCCGGCTTGGGAGCGAGCCCGAGACCGCCCAGGGGTCCGTAAGCGCCTGGAGGCCTTGACCCTACTTTTTTACCGGGGCAGGCGCCCCAAGGCCGTCCGGGGCAGGCGCCCCAAAGGCCGTCCGGGGGCGGTTTTGGCCGTTTACGAGGCGTTTTCGCGAGGGGGTTGGGGTTTTTACGTTTTTGCCAGGCAGGGACACTTGGGGTCCTAGGTGGGCAAACCCTAGGACCCCGGTTTGTTTGTCTTTTTTAGGTCAAGAGGGCGGGG
>JAITLH010000231.1 GCA_031277995.1 Deltaproteobacteria bacterium | reverse complement strand
GCGAACGGCCCAAATGGCCCCAAGGCCGCGTGCCGCGGCCAGGGATCGCGCTTACCCCCCCCCGGGTCAAGGAGCCCCAGACCCATTGGCGGCCGTTTAAAGCCAAAGCCGCGAGGGCGCCCCACATTTGGTCCCCGGAAAAAAAGCGGCCCGGTTTTTTTTCGCCAAACCGGGAGGCAAAAAAACCAACCCCCTCGAAAAAAACCTGGCCCGGCGAAAAACCGGTTCCGCCGCGCCCTCTGGGCCTTTTTTATCTTTCACAATAAAAGCCGTATGTTATGTCAACGTTGGTAACTTACTTTGCTTATACTGATCCAACAATTGCAATTTTCGGCCCGCTGATGTAAGATGATCCCTATCAAAATTAGAACTTTCCACGATCGACGCTCGCCGGCTTAACGAGTGTTTTGCGCCCAGGGCCCGATCGGACGACGGTTCTTTTTTTCAAGCGATATTGGGCTTGATTGACACGCGCCCAGGGCCTGGTTAGAATCCTAATCGCCGGCCCAAATCGGGAAGGCGGGTTTTGCCCATAACCCCTTCGCGCCAAGCGACCTTTCGTTATCGCGATTGGCGGCCCGGGGCCAAGCCCCAAAAAGCGACAAAGCGCTCTTGGACCGCTGACGCGGCCAAGCGCCTTAGGCGTATTGCCTTTGGGCGAATTGGGCGCCGGGGAGTTTTCGTTTATTTTTAAGGCGTTTAAGGCTTAAAAATAAGTTTGGGCACCAACGGGAGAGACTAAAGTCATATAACGTTCGGTACGTTTTAACCCTTCACGCCACTAAATATGTTTACTAGTTATTAAATAAAAAATTTTTTATAAATATACGCTCATAGTAGACTTATATATAAATAACATTCCTGTTAAATCAAAATTACCAGCAAGGAGACAGTAAAAGTCTAGGGTCAGGCGCGAGCCTAACCCGACTTGTCACCGCGCGCGGTATCTTTGACCGAACGGACGCTCTGGATTCTATTGGGAGGTAGACAGTTGGGAGTTTTTTAGCTTCCGACCTTGGCCCCGGATCGTTCGTTTCATCCCGGTCCCGACGCCAAACCCTTGGCCCATAAAGCCCTCGGTTAGGCCCGTCGCGTTTTAAATTCGTCGCCAGGACCCTTCGGCTCCTTAAGGTTACCGCTGTCGGCCCCCGGCCGACGCCGCGTTTTGCCTTGAGTATCTAACCTCCTCCCGGTTATACCCTCCCTCTCGAGATAAACTGCCTATTCCACCCCACCTTGGGGCGCTTAGACAACCCAGTCCGGCCGGGCTTAATTTGGCCGGGGTGCCATCATGACCGTTATCAAGGCCGAGGCCTTAGTCCAATCGGAAATTTTCACCGATAAACTTGACCGACTCGATCTTTTGGTCGGGATCGTTTCCAATAAACTCACCCAAAACGTCCAGATCCCCTTGGTTAAGTCCCATGAGGGCCTGGGTTTGACCTATCCCAATATGACCGCGGCCATCGCTTTTTGCGATTCGAGCCAAAACCCGGAACTTAGGGAGGCCTTTTTGGGGGCGCCTTGCCCGGTCCCCAGGATCTACCAGGCCACCGAGCCGGGTTACCCAAGAAAAGTATATAGCCTGTTTAACCTAATGCGGTTGGCCCAGCGCCTAAAGCCCAAGGTCATCATCGCCCTGGACGGCGATCTTAATAGCGTCAAGCGGACCTGGATCGAGCGCCTAACCAAGCCCATCCTTTCGGGTAACGCCGATTACACCTCGCCTTTTTACCATTCGCTAAAGTATGACACGCCCGTGAGTAACATTTTTGGTTACCCCTTGTTCCGTACCCTTTTTGGCCGAAGGCTTAGGCAGCCTTTCTATACCGACCGGGCCTTTTCCCTGGAATTAAATGATTGTTTCCTCAAAAACGAAAACTGGCCCCTGGATCTGCCCTACGCCTCCACGGAAATGACCCTGGCCATCGTGGCCATCATTAACAAAGCCAGGATTTGCCAGTCTTTTTTGGCCACGCCCAGACTTTCTTGGCAAAACCGGGCCCTGGATCTAACGACCGGCCGGGCCTTTAGGCAAGTGGCCAAATCCATCTTCTTTTTGGTGGAGACGTTTCAGGACGTTTGGCTAAACTGCAAGCGCTCCAAACCGACCACCATCACCGGAACGGAATTGTCACCCCCGGTCATCGCCCCCAGGCCCATCGCCTCGCCGGAGATTTTTCGCGCCGAGATTAACGACTTGGTCGAGCGCTACGGCGATCTGTGGCACGCCACCTTTAACGGCCGCAAGGATTGGATCTACAAAAAAATAACCGACGATTCGGCCGATTCCCTAAACATTACCGCCGAGGATTGGGCCATCGTGCTCTTCCGTAGCCTTCTGGCCTACCGTAGGCTTGACCCGGCCGTAAAGGACGATTTCCTCAAAGCCTTAACCGCCGTTTTTTACGGGCGCCTCCTGACCTGGCTCCAAAGCGGTTACGGCCTAAGCGTTCCCCAAATGGAATCCCTGACCGAGGAAGAGTGCGCCATCTTTGAATCCAAGCGCGCCCTTTTAATCGAGGGCTGGACTAGCCAAAGTTAGAACCAGTCAGTCCTTTTTTTCCCCTTTTAGGGCTGACTCTTTCCCCCTAGGGGTGATCCCATTACCCCTAGGGGAGCTTACCTTACCCCCCTGGCCGGGCGGCTCCAAGCCCGGCCGGGCCCGGCCAAACTTTTTCCCCAAAAAATCTCGCGTTCTTTTAGCGCCCGCCCCTCCCCCATGTCCCAGACCAAAAGCCCAGAACAAAAGCCCAGAGCAAAGGGCCCAAAATTTTACCCGAAACAATGGCCCGGGGACGGTGAATTTTAGACTTTTCATGGCCCCCAACCGGTTAATTTTTTATCAGTCGGCCTTAAACTAAATGTAATTTTTTTATATCTAAAATCATGAAAACTTTAACTGACCTGACTTTTATATCTATTAGAAAGCATATGATAGACAAAAATAAAATATTCCTCGGAATTATTTTTTTTTGAGTCTGGACTTTGAATACTTCTGGCGGTAAAATTAATTGATCTGCCCAGGGGGGCCAAAGCCCCTTTGGGCCAAAGGCCTTGGTTTCGGCCGCCCCCGGCCGGGGCCGGCCCGGTTTAGCCTGGCCTGGCTTGGTTTGGCCCGACTTGGTTTGGCCCGACTTGGTTTGGGATTTTTTTTGTTTTGGCCGGTTTTTTTGGCTTGGCCTGGCTTGGTTTGGCCCATGATTGGGGGAAAAGTATTTGGATCGAAATAGACCTTTCGGTTTGGCATTTACGAAATAGATTAAAAGATTTTTATTAGCTACAAAAAACAAGATATTTTTAAGATTGGCCTGACTTAATTTTATAAACGTCAAATTTTTAGAAATAAGATTAGACTAAAAATATACTTTGATCTAAATTCTCATTTTAAGTTAAAAAAAAACCCCCGGGCGCCGTAAATTTTAGCCCCGGGCCTAGCCGCCAATCGGCGAGCGTCTTTTTCTTTCTGGGTTACCTTATGAAAACTTTCTTTAAGCTATTCGCTTTGGCCGCGGTTACCCTAACCATGGTAATCGTTTTGGATGACGCCTTTTTGGGAGCCCAGGAAGGCTCGAACCAAAACCGGGTCACGTTAAACCTCCAAGGCGATCCCAACGAGGGCCCGGTGGCCCAACCGGAAAACGCCCAGGCCCCCGGGGAAACCAGGCCGGTTATAGTCATGACGGAAACGGAATACGTGGCCGGGGACGTTGACCCCAGCAGTACCGTTACCCATGAATTCGTGGTCAAAAACGAAGGGGACGGGGATCTGGTTATTAGCAAGGTGGTTCCGGGTTGCGGCTGCACGGTCACGAGTTTTACCTCCTTTTTGCCGCCCGGGGCCGTGGGCAAGGTCACCTTATCGGTCGATATTTACGCCGAATGGGCCGGCCACGACGTTAAAAAATCGGCCGTGGTCATGTCCAACGATCCCGTTAACCCGGACATCAGGGTAACCATCAGGACCCGGGTCAGGGAGGCCAAGTCCGGCTAACGGTTGGGCGCGGCGGTCACGAAATTTTCGCCAGGGCATAAGCGCGAGCTGGGGCGCGAGATCGGCGCCCCAAAGTATTGGTTTTGGCCAGGCAGTAATATAAAAGATCACTTTTTTTCTTAATTAACTAATTTATGGAGGCTTATTTGGTTATAAAAAAAGTCGTTAGCTGAACATTCCTAGCCTTAGTAAAGAACCCAAAAAAAATAACCAACCGGGCGATTAAAAAGTAGGTATTAATCGTGTCGATAAGTTATTTTTTTTAAAAACAACAAAATTCATTCGGTAAATTTACCGTTAGGTTAAAAAAGTGAACATACTTCTAACCAATGACGATGGCATCACCTCACCTGGGTTACATTCCGCTTACCGGGCTCTCACCATGGCCGGCCATACCGTCACCGCCGTGGCCCCCGACCGTGAACGTAGCGGACAATCCCACAGCGTCAACTTCTTCGCCTATCTCCAAGTCACCGAAGTCAAAATGCCTGACGGCTCCATCGGCTATAGCGTCAACGGCACCCCCGCCGATTGCTCCCACTTGGGTTGTTTCGCCTTGGCCAAGGACCCCGTCGATCTGGTCGTGAGCGGCATAAACACCGACACCAACCTGGGTTACGACGCCAATTATTCCGGCACCGTGGCCGCGGCCCTGGAAGCCGTGGCCAACGGCTTTCCCGCCCTGGCCGTAAGCCAGGAGCGCTCGCCCGAGCCCGATTGGGCCCTGGCCGGAAAGTTAACCAAGGAAGCGGTCAATCTCTTTCACGGTTGGGGCATCCCCACCGGCGTCCTGGTCAACATGAATATCCCCGCCCACGTCACCGATCCCGCCTGGATCTGGGTCCCTTTGAACCTTAACGCCGTAAGGGAATATTACGTCGTCGATGTCGATTCCGAGGGTAAAAAGCGTTACAAAAGGACCAGGGATGAAAAATACTGCGTGGTCGATCCCGGCTCCGACATCGATTTGTCCAGGCAGGGCCGGATTACTTTGAGCCCGCTGGGGCCGGTACGCTCCGAACGCGACACTTTGGCCAGGCTCCGGAGCCAAACCTTCGAAACCCGCCGGGCCAGCGGTTCGGGTCTCTGAACGTGCCCAAAAACCCTTTCGAGGTCTTTGGTTTGACGCCCGAACTAGTGGACGAGCTTTCCGACAAGGAACTTTACGGCGTGATAAAAACAATGTATCGTTCCTTGCAGAAAACTTTCCATCCCGACATAACCGGTCGACGCAAGGCCAAAGTCAAAGCCGATCCCAAGGGAAAAGATCGGTCCGCCGAAAGGGCCGTGGAATTAAACCTGGCCTTCGAAGCCCTGGATCTCGAACGCGATCCCGCTTCCTTTAAGAGGCTTAGAAAACTCTACGCCTCCCGAAGGCCCATTAACGCTTACCAAAACAGCCTATTGCTAAAAGACCAACTCAAAGCCCAAATGGCCAAAGAAGATCGCCTGGCCGAGAGTTTTTTAAGCTACATGTCCTTAAACGCCTTTAACCACAAAGGCGACGACAATGGCTCGGTAATCGCGCCGCTTCCGGCCAGGGGCATTAACCTGGGTTTATCGGACGTGGCCATCAGTAACAACATTCGTCAAGTCTCCTGGTTTCTTGGCTCCAACTATAAGCATCTCAATATCGACGCCAACGGCCAGATGTCGGTTAAGCCCGTGGGCAGAGCCAAGTTCGCCAAGGCCAACTTCATACACCTTCTGGGCTCCGTTCCGGTGGAGGAGCTAGAACTAACTCCCCTTCTGGAACGGGGCCAAGCCCAGAGTTTTAAATGCCCCGCCCTGCCCCCCGGCGATTCGGCCAGCGCCAAAATTTCGGTCCTAAACCTCCTAAGCCCCGAAAACTTCAAACGCTACGTTTTGCCAATCCTAAGACCCGTTTTAATGGAAAGATCTTACCTATTCTCCCTTAATAACGATATCTATACTACTTCTGGCCTTATAACCCTAGAAGGAGTTATCGTAAAAATCGAAAAAATTTAATTCCCCGAATTTTTGCCCCCCAAAAAAACTTCCCTAGCCCCGGAGCGGAAAACTTCCCCCAAAAAACTCCCTGGTCTTCCAAACCGGCCTAGGC
>JAITLH010000224.1 GCA_031277995.1 Deltaproteobacteria bacterium | reverse complement strand
GCGGCCGACACCCGCGATACCGAAGCCGTCAAGCGTATAGCCACGGCCTACCTCAAACTTCTTTTCCCACATGTTCGAAACGCAAACGATATGACGGCCCGTGAATTCAAACGTTATTGTCTCGACCGCGCTCGGAAGATGCGAGATACGATTAAATTTCAATTGGGTATACTTGACGTTGAGTATCGAGGGAAAAAACTTCCGGCTTTTACCGTCAGACCTGACCACCGGCAAACGGGGTAAGAAGATGGACAAGAAGAATTGCTATGTCCGCGGTAAGGAAGATTTGAGTAAAAACGAAATAAGGCTGACCAAGAAACCGCTGGACAAGAACTCAAAGCGTTTCTATTGTCTGATTTCCCCTTTAAGGATGTGGCCACTCGTCAATGGCGTATTTAGAGCAAGTAACGCTTTAAGGCGTTCTTGTTTTACGTAATTGAGTTTTTCCTTATTTGGGAGAAGCACAAACCACAGCCCTTTTATTAGGCCTTGATGTTCTAGTGAAGCTTCGTTCGCGACCTTTCCGCGTAGTAAGTCGAGGTTGTCATTTACGGTTTGATTAAGTGAAAGTGGTCGAAGACGATGTCCGCGTGGGGTAGGCGCTCTTTCACCGCCGATATATAAGCCTTGCCCATATCTATGGCCACGGCCTGAATCCTTTGGGCTCTTCGCTTGCCAAGTAAGGTCCAGAAACCATCCAAAGAAGAAGCGCTTTTCCCTTTCCCTACATAAATAGGTTGTCCGGTATCAGCGTTAATGACTACAGTCAAATATTTATGATCTTTATGCGTACTTATTTCATATATTGATATACGTGTTAAATTTCTCAAGTCTGGTTTTGAGTATTTTTTAGTCAAAAAATCCTTCGTTATATCATTGACTTTATACCATGACAATCCAGTAAGAAAAACGATATCATTTAGTGTAGCCACTTGGGACAATAAAGATACATAATCAGCTAACTGATAAGTATAAGACTTACGTGGTTCCGATATATTTGTATCCATATAGCGAAGTTTGCCACAGCTATGGCAGTGTAATCTTGGTATCTTGATATCAAGATATACATCTTCTCGTTTGCCTATAGACAGAGTTTTTAATGTACGATCTACAGAACCACGGGTTGTTACCTCAGTAGACTTGCATACGGGACAAATAAATAACCTCTTTTGTGGTTCCAACTTGAAAATAGTACCTTTAGCGTTGGACCTAGTTGATATTAGAGTATAACCTTTTGCACCTAAACCAGGGTAAATTAAACTTTTAGACATAATAGACCTTATATAGAGTTAGAAGGTAACATAAAGTTACAGGGACTTTTGTGTCGTAATTGGTTTTTACGCGCCTTTTTTTTTCAGCCGGCCATGACTCTTACATAGCTCCGTCCAAAACGAGCCGTCAAGGGTTTAAGCGTAGCGTCCCTTGACAGCGAGTTGAGACGGGGCAAAATGGTCATGGCCGTCGGAGAAAAATTTGAAGTCAAACAGACTTCTTTTTGTAATATAACTATTTTTATGCCACTCGCAAGTATTTTGTTTTTTTAAAATTTTTGCCATGTTGACTATAAAACCACCATGACAAAAGAAATGATCGCAAAACTTAGTAGATATTTTATCTAAAATTAAACGAGGCCCAATAATTATAAGCTAAAAAAATCCTTGGCCACCTCGTTTATGTCTTTAGCCGGTTTAAGAGCGGAGGCTGATTTAACCGGATTGGTTTTACCCTTTAACGAAGGCACTATCTGACCGCTTGAGCGATCTAAAACCCCTAAATACTCTTGCCTGGTTTTGGTTTTTTCGTTTCGGGATCCCCATAACTTTCGCTTTGGTAAGCGTAAACCCGGCCCTAGGCTTTATTGGTTCGGTAAATTATGGTGGTCGCGAGTAAACGATAGCCTTAATCGTGGAAATATTGGGTAAAGGGGGTATTTTCGCGTGAAAAAGATCGCGTTTTTATTGGACGGTCAAAGAAAGCCTTAAGGCCCGGTTTTGGGAGCGCCTTTCAAGCCGGAAAGGATGGCCTTCGCCCTTGGCCATAAACGGCCACAAAGGGCCCTGGGAGCCCCAGGGCCCTTTGACTGGCATTCCCCCTACCGGGTCAGGCGGCCAAAGGCCGCCAAGGCCCAATTTTGACCGTTTACGGCCGCTCCGGTGAGGGGGGTTCTGTTTTTTGGTTTCGGGACAACCCGCTACGTTCGCTTTAGGGGCAGCCCAGGCTTAATTGGCCCTTAGGGGCAAGGGCGAATTTTGAGCGTTAAACTCTAGTTTTCGCTCATGAAAGTTAATTCCTCCGGGCTGATGGGGTAACCGAGTTCATGGGCTTTTCTAAACAAGCTCGCGGCTTTGGCCTTATCCATGGGAACGCCGTCTCCGTCGATATGCATTCGGCCAAGGAAATATAGCGCGTTGGGGTCCCCAAGATCGGCGGCCTTGGAAAGACACTTGGCGGCTTTTTTAGGATCCACGGAAACGCCCAGGCCTTTGGTGTATAGAACGCTCAGGTTAAACAGGGCTTCGGGATGGTCCTGTTCGGCGGCCTTTGAATACCACTTGAAAGCCTGGGCGTAATCTTGGGTAACCCCATGGCCTTTGGTATAAGCTATGCCAAGGGCAAATTGGGACCTGGGATCGCCCTGATCGGCGGCTTTTTGGTACCATTTGACCGCCTCGGCCAAATCTTGTGAAATCCCATCACCTTTGGCGTATAAGGTGGCCAGGTTAAACTGGGCCTTGGAATCGCCCTGATCGGCCGCTTTTCTAAACCACTTGGCCGCCTCGGCTCGATCTCGCGTGACGCCCAGACCGTAGGCGTAGACCACGCCCAAGTTAAACTGGGCCAACGAATATCCTTGCTCCGCGGCCATTTGGTACAATTTGGCCGACTCGACGTAATCTCTGGGAACGCCGTGCCCTTCGTCGTACGCGAGCGCCAGGTTAAACTGCGCCCTGGGATCGCCACCATCGGCCGCTATTCTAAACCACTTGGCCGCCTCGGTTAGATCTCGCGTCACTCCATAGCCTTTGACATAGGCCACGGCCAGGTTAAACTGGGCCTGGGTATCGCCCTGTTCGGCCGCTTTTCTGAACCACTTGACGGCCTGCGCGTAATCTTGTTTAACCCCCGTTCCCAGGTAATACATATCGCCCAGGTTAAACTGGGCACGGGGATCGCCTCCCTCGGCGCCCTTGGTGAACCATTTGGCCGCCTGGGCAAAATCTTGGGGAACCCCGTTCCCGTTATAATACATTATTCCGAGGGTAAATTGAGCCTCCGGATCACCTTGCTCGGCTACTTTTGACAACTCTTTGATCGTTTTATCGTAATCTTTAGGAGCTATTTTTTCGTTGGAGTAGATTTGGTCATCTAATTTATTGTCTAAATAACCATGAACTGATAAATTTTTTAAACTTTCTTTTAATTTTATCATGTCCACGGAAACAATGAAATTGTACACGACATTATCTTTGTCGCCGGTTTGACCAATGGGGTTAACTTTTACAAATTCCCCAGCGTTATCATATATTTTTGCCTGAATTTCCGAAACGTATGAGAGCTGTTCGCCTTGGGACATAAACGTGGCGATGGCTTTTTTTAAGGCTTCTGACTCGGCGTCTTTTGAAGCCAGGTTAAAATCACTCTCCTCAATGGATACGGTGAAGTTTTGAGTGTCTTCACCAAAGGCTTTTTTAGGTAGGGGCATGGCCACTAACAAAAGCGCGATGGCATATATAATGCCGTTAAGTGTTAATTTGAGTAAATTCATGAAAGACATTCTCCTAGTTTTGCCCTAAGATTGTACCCATTCACGACTGTTTTAAGGCGCGGCTTTTAAACCGCGATTTAGTTTTCTCGAGACTTGCCCTATTTTATCAATTCGCGAGTTTTTTTGTCAGTTTATTTTTTGGCTCCATTTGTTAAAGTGATTTTGCCATGAATTATTTTACGAAATTAACATATGTTGTCTTATTTAGTATATTTGTATAGTTATTGCTAAAACCTATAGGTATAAAAATATTATTTTCGTAGTTAATATTAACTCTGTCTATAGTAATAAGCACGATTGTGATAATTTAAGTTGTTATCATTAGGTATAAAAATATTGTTTGCGTAGTTAATATGGATTCTTTTTATAACAAAAGTCACGAATTTGAGTTGTGTTGATATATCTATGGGTGAAGGTTACTTCATAGCAGGGAGTATTAGTTTGGTTATCGGTGTATAATCTTATTGAATTAACTTTAAAGCTTATTTTATCTCTATATCCTAGGTCTTTTAGATCATTTATATTGCTTGAATACTTATTGTTAGAAGCATAATAATTATTTTGACAAAGGTTTAGTATTTTTAACTGTGGTTCAATTACTGATTCTAAAGCCATAACCCTATTTTTTTGATATTGAGGCAAGGCTACGAGTTTAAAACATGCGATAAAGAAAACAATGGATAAGCAAACGACTACGATAAAGGGGATGGATGTCGCGTAGCCAATCGGGCGATTGACGTATCGGCCTTCGCCGTCCTTAAGTTTACCCAAAAAAGCCAGGATAAAGTCCACCAAGGCCCAAATCCCCAGGCCGCCCAAGGTAACGAGCATCGATAAACCAAGCCAGACCCGTCCCAGGTAAAAGCGGTGAACGCCAAACATTCCGAAAAGACAGCACAAAATTATCGCCAAGGTTCGGCTTTTTGGCGATTGGTTTTCCGGGAATTGGCCTCCCCAGTATTGGGGGTCCGGGGCGCCTCCCTGGGCCGGCCATGGTTGGGCCGGCGATGGTTGGGCCGGCCATGGCTGGGCCGGCGATGTTTGACCCGGGGCGCCCTGGGGCGGATATTCTCCCTGGCATTCTTGGCCGGGGGAGGGAGGTTGGGGTTTTTCGGGAGCCCCCGGGCTGGCGTTTGGCGCGGCGGAACTTTTGTTTATGGTTTTTCCGCGGGCGGGGCAGACATTTCCGGCCTGGGACGCGTCGGCTCCGCGTTTCTCGCGTTGGGACATTTTGGCTCCGTAAAAAAAAGATTAATAAAGCGGCCGCGAGGACTTTTGGCCTAAAAAAGCCCTAGGCGCCCCGGGTGGGGTTTTTTGCCGCGATGGCCTTTTGGCCTATGGGTTCGCGGCCAGGCGACTGGGCTGGAAATTTATTTTAGGCCAATCGCCCGGGCGATCGGCCTAAAAAAAACCAAAAACGTTTTCAAGTTAAGCGTATTATCTTTGTTTGGAGGGGCTTTGTCAAGGGCGAGGGCGGCCAATAAAGACGGTGAGGCCGCTCGTTAGTATGGGAAATCAAGGGTTTTTTCAGGAATGGGGTTTTTGAATTTTTGAGTCAATAAGTTTTAGGGTTTGGCGGGCCAGGTCAAGAAAGGTATTTTTGGTGGAGTTTTCCCCAAAGGCCAAGGAGGCTATGGCCTTTAGGGTCGGCAGGGGATCGGGGAAGGCCTCGGGGTTTTGGGCCGGCCGGTAGTTTTCCATCGAGTTTAGGTATTGGTTTTGGGCGTGGTTTGGGTAAAGGGCGTAGGCCGAGGCCTCGCGGATGGCCAGGGCCAGGCGATCTTTGGCGGTCAAAGGGGTTTCAAAGTAGGGTATGAGGGTTTGTCCCAAATCGTCCGATCCGGCCAGGTAGGTTAAGGCATCGGCCATTGGGTCGGCCGTGGGGCTGCCCCCCGGGGCGCCGTTGGGGAGATGGCCAATTAAGCTTTGGGCGGCCCTAAGAACCGGCGCGACTTGGGGCAGGGCCGGGCAGGGTTTTTTGGGGCAGGGGCGGTTTTCGGCGCAGGGCGAGCAGGGGGCCTGGCCTTGAATCATTACCGAACCCGGGGCGTAGGGGCCGGTTTCCCCGGCCAGGGCCGGCCCCCCGAAGATGGCCAGGAGCTGGGTCCCCACGGCGGCGGCGATGTGGGTGACCCCGGTGTCGGCGGCGACGAATAAGCCAAGTTTTTTTATGACCGAACCCAGGGCGTTTAGGGGGGTTTTTCCGGTCAAATCCAGGGTACGGGGCGAGTTGGCCGAGCCGGGGCCAAGAAGGTCCAAAAACCTTTTGGCCATGGCCCGTTCGCCTAAACCGCCAAGGAGAACGAAGTTGGCGCCGGGCGCGGTTTTGGTTAGGCCCTTGGCCAACTCGACGAACCTTTCGACGGGCCAGCGCCGCAGGTGGTGGCCGCTACCCAGGTGGAGGCCGATTAAGGGTTCGGAGCGGGGCCGGTTTGGAAAGTTTAGGAGGGGCAGGTCTTGCCCCTTGAGGTTTAGGGCCTCGGCCAGGGCCTGGGGATCGGCGTCCAGGGCCGGGTCGGTGGGCCAATAAAGGCGGCGCGTGGCGGCGGCGGCCGAGGGGGCCAAAAGCCGCCAGAGATCGACTAGGTTTAGGCGGCCTAAGGATCTGTCGACGGCCATGATGGCGGCGGCGAGTTTTTGGGCCGGGGGGAAAAGGACGCGGTTTTGGGCTTTTTGGGGCCCGAGTTTTATGGGGGCGGAAAATTTATCGGCCAAGTTAAGCGAAGACTCGGACGAGGAAAGGTTAACCAAAAGGCTTAGGGGTTTTGGTATATCGTTTATTTTGTTTAATGATTTAGGGGTAAAAGAGTTTTTAATCAGTTCTTCTTCGGGAATGAGGATAACGTCGTTTGGAAGAAGGGTGATTTTCGCGGCCAAGGCTACCTCGGGCCGGGAAACCAGAAGGATCAGGGGAGGATATGAATTTTTGATTTCCGATAGTAAGGGCGTGGCTTGGATGAGATCGCCAAGTTTCATGGGCATGATGACTAGCGAGGTCACGGCTTTTTTCCCATGACCGTTTTGGCCAGCTTGGACAAACGGTGAACGTATAGGTGATCCCGGATGACCCTTTGGTAAGCCTTATGGGCTATGCGGGAGCGAAGCTCGGGCTTTTTTAGATAGAAACGGGCCTGGTCGGCGGCGTCAATGGGATCTTGGTAAGTCGCGATCTCGTCCGGGTCAAACAGATTATGGATTTGCGAGCGCCGGTCGGTCAGTAAAAAAGCCCCGCTGGCCGGAACGTCAAAGACCCTTTGGTTTAGCCCGGTTTTCATTTGGGCGCTGGTCACGTTTAGGTTTATGGCCGCGCCTTGGTAATTGTCGCTAAGTTCCTGGTAGTAATTAAGGCGCCCGGAGAGTTTGACCCCGGGTAGGAGCTCTCGGTAAGCCGCGTCCCCGTTTACCCGCAGGAGATCTTGGGGCATATTCGAGAGGATTTTTAGGCGATAAAGGCGGCTGGCCCGCCAGGTAATTAGGGCCGAGAGGTTTAGTTTTTGTTCGTGGGTTAGGTTATGGGCTAGGTTACGGCCTAGGTTATGGGCAAGGTCATTTGGGCCGTCCAGGTTGGGGACCAGGCGATCGTTACTTAAAAACTCATTGGCCAAAGCGTCGATTGTCGGGAGATCTTTTTGGGCCAACTTGGATAAGGCCAAGTATTTATGGGTGGCCGCTTCCAGGCTATCGCCCACGAAGGAAACGATGGGCTTGGGGGGTTGGTTTTTTTTGTTGGGGAAAAAAAACTTTGGGTCGCTGGCCAGGGGCAAATAGGCGGCGGGGTGATAGCCCAGGGATTTTAACACTTCCAGGTAATCTTGGTCCCAGCAAAAGGTGAAAAAATCCGAGGTGGGCCTTTTGGCCGCGCCCAGTATGAAAAGGGGGCTATCGACAAACCAGGAGGCCATGGGGATGCCCAGGCGGCGAAGGGTATCGGCCAAAAGGCCCTGGGCGTCAAAACCCAGGTGGTTTACGGTTAAGACCAGTTCGGGCCTAAAGGTTTTGATTTGGTTTAGGAGCCTGGCGTAGTCCGATTCGTTGGCGGTTTCGCCAAGGGTGGCCTTCCAAACGGAGAGGGGGGCGCCCAGGCCCTTGGCGGCGTTTTGGATTTCCTGGGACAAAAAGTAGGCCGTATCGAAAAATAGTATCCTGGGCGGCTTAAAGGCCTTTGGGGCTGGCCCGGGCGCTGGCCCGGGCGTTGGCGCGGGCGATGGACCGGGCGTTGGCCGGGGGGTTTGGCTGGGATAGTTTTCGGCGTCGAGGCGAAGGTTAGTGGGCCGGGCCAAAACGTTTGGGGGGGCCTCGGGCGGTAAGCCGCGCTGGGGGCCAACGGAGAGGGTAAAGTTGGGCCTACTTAGGATTTTGGAAAAATCCCGGGCCGTCAAGGCGGCCGAG
The DNA here is from genome assembly GCA_031277995.1 of Deltaproteobacteria bacterium. Lineage (GTDB taxonomy): Bacteria > Desulfobacterota > Desulfarculia > Adiutricales > Adiutricaceae > JAIRNQ01. The sequence continues at coordinate 8,306 of JAITLH010000224.1, read as the reverse complement.
GCCAGCTCGGCCCGGGCCTCGATGGCTAGGATTGGGGCTTTGGGGGGGAGTTTTTCCAGGGCCAGCTCGAGGTGGTAGCCCAGTCCCAGGCCAAGAACGGTTAGGCCGGACAGGGGGGCGCTTTGGGTTTGGAAAAATTTTTCGACCAGGGCCCGATCTTCGCCTTGGGGGTTTAGGGCCGAGGAGAGGCGCCTTTCGCCCCGGCTGTCTTTGAGTTTTAGGTAGGGCTGACCCTGGGGCCCCGGTTCCAGGAGGACGGAATCGTCTTGCCCCTGGAAGGAAAACTTGAAACCCTCGCCGGAATCCAGGGGCTGGGGCGCGAATAGGCTTAGCGCCTCGGCTAGGGAACCTTGGCGCTCCTTAAGCAAACTAAGATTTCTTTCAAACCATGATTCCATTGGCTAATTCCGTCCGCTTGGTCCGTTCGTTTTGTATGGTCGTTTTGGTCCGTTTGGTTGGCCCGGTCGCGTCGCGTCTTGGTTATCCGGGGGGGGTGGCTGACAACTTGGCGCCCCGGGCGCCTGCCCATTTTAGATGGGGAGGCGGTCGGGGGGTTTGTCGTGCATGACCTCTAGAAAGTTGGGGCGGTTTTCCTTGGCCCTCAGGGTGAGGCTAAAAATCCGCAGCCATTCCGTGGCCACCTGGTCCCAGGAGTAACGGGCCCTTATTTTGGCCCTGGCCAGCTCGGTAAGTTTTCGGCGAGAATGGGGGTCGTCTAAGAGGTGGAGGGCCCGCTCGACGTACCTTTCCAGGTATTCTTTGGAAGCCGGGCGGCCGGGGATCTTAAAGTCAGAAATGACCACGGATTCCGAGAGGGCGAAAGAATCGGAAGTCATGACGGCCGTCCCCAGGGCCTGGGCCTCCAAGACGGCCAGGCAAGAGACCTCCGGGAAGGTCGAGGGGTAGACCATCATCTCGGATTCGGCCAGGTGCCGGTAATACTCGGCCTTGGGCAGGGCGCCAAGGTTTACGATCTTGGGATCCTTGGAAACCAAAAGGGACAGGTAATCGTAGAGGGCGGCCAGGGATTTGTCGGATAGGGCCTCGGCCATTTTGTAACCGCACAGGTAGAGGCGCAGATCCGGGCGGTTTTTGGAGAGCCGGGGCCAGATCTCTTCCAGTAAGGGCTTAAGGCCGCGCTCGGGCCGGGAGGCGTAAATGAGTTTTCCCGGGACTTTCTTGACGCCCTTGGAAGCTTTGTCCAGGAGATCGAAATCGAGCCCGTTTCTGGTGACCAAGGTCCTTTCTTCCAATTGGGGTAAGCGGGTTAGGTAATTGTGGCGATGGAATTGGGACAAAACCAAGGAAATGTCAATCTCGTCATGGATGACCCTTAGGGCCTGGGGATTATCGAGGGTGTCGTGATTCCAAAGGACCTTTAGGCGGCTTCTGATGGGCAGGCTAAAGATCCCAAAAAACCGGCTGACCACCATCACGTCCAAGGCGAGCTTGGCCAAAGTCGGTAGCGATTGCCGAAAGGGCAAGTATTTGACCCCGTCGTGGATGGCCGGTTTTTGGCAATTGTTCACGGCGTAGACCTCGTGGCCTTGCCGGGCCATGGCCCTGGTGATTTGGATGAAAGCCGTTTCCGCCCCACCTAAGGAGCCCGTGGAAAGGGCGTTACCTTCAAAAGGCACTCCGTCGGTAAAAAAGGCGATGGTTTTCTTCACAGCATGGCCTCCATGGAAAGGGCCCGCCGGTGGGCCGGGGCTAGGCTGATGGCCTTGGCCAAAAGTTCTTTGGCCCTTAAGGTATCCCCCTGGGAAATGGACGATTCGGCCAAGGCCACGTAGGGCTCGGGGTTTTCGGGATTGAGGCGCAGGGCTTCTTCCCAGGCCTTGCGGGCGTTTTGTTCTCGGCCCAGGGTTTTGTTGGCCTTGGCCAGTAAACAGGCGGCCACGAAACCCTGCTTGCGATGGTCGGCCCCCCAGCCGGGATCCCCGCAGCCAAAGGCCAGGGCTTTCATGAGCTGGGGAATGGCTTCGTTAAGCCGGCCCGAGTCATACAAGACGCGGCCCAGAAGGGCCCTGGCCGGTCCGTAGACGGGCCTCACCCGGCAAAGGTACCTTAGGGCCTCCTCGGCCTCCCGGGGCTCGCAAAGGCGCTGGTGGGCCTGGCTTAGGATGATGACCGCGTGGCTCCAAAGGGAGGGGTTTATTTCCCGGTTTTGGGACAGCGGATCGGGCCCCTCTCGATCTTCGTAATCGGCGAGATCTCCAAGATCTCCGGAATCTCCGCAATCCGCGCCCTCTTCGTAATCGCCGGGAATTCCGAGAGCCGCGTAATTGGCGTTGGCTTGGTCGTTTCCGTTTTCTCCGGGGGCTTGGTTATCTTGGCCGGGGTTTTCGTTTTGGTCAAAGTAGTCGGCGCTTTGTTGGGTTAGGCCGGCCTCGATGGCGGCGTTAAGGTAGTGTTTGGCTTCCTTAAAATACCTTAGGTTAACCAGGGTTCGGCCGGTTTGGTAGAGGTGGTAAAAATCCCCGGCCGCGGTCAAGGGGTCGGCGATTAAAAGTTGCAAGTTACGGTGGCCCTTTTCCCTGGCCTGGTTACCGTCGGCGTAACCCCAGTGTTTTATCTCGGCCTGGGTATGGGCGATGGGCCAATCGGGCGGGTGGACCAATTGCTCGTGAATGCGGCCCTCAAAGCGAACCTCGGGGGAATTGACGAAAACCCTTTTTTGCCAAAGCCGGTCGCCCTGGGGAATGACCACTTCCGTGGCCGTGAAGATCAAAGCCCCGCAACCCAAACGATTCTTGATCATGGCCAGATCGGACATGGTTATGCTGTTATCCGCGTCAAGCCAGAGAATGAAATCGCTTTTCATAAAGCCTAAGCCGAAATTTCTGGCCAGGGAAAAATCGTTTTGCCAGGCCATGTGGACCACCTTGGCCCCGTAGGCCGCGGCCATTTCGGGACCGGCGTCGGTCGAACCGGTATCGACCACGACCATTTCGTCGACCAACCCGGCCATGGGGGCCAGGCTGTAGGGGAGGTTATTGGCCTCGTTTTTCATGATCATGGCCAGGCCCAAGGTTGGGCCGGAACCCTTTGGCTTAAAACCCCGCCCGTCGGCCGAGGCCCAAGAATCGCTTTGGTAATAATCCTGGAACATTTTTCGTTCCTTTTTTAGATGGCTTCGACGTTTCCCACTTGGTTGGCCCCAAAAGCCCAAGCCTATCCGCCCTTGGGCGGACGCGGCCTGGGTCCATGGGGTTGGCCTTGGCTTTAAAGCGAGGCCAGCATTTTTAGGAGTAGGCCGTCGGCCCAAATAAGGTTTTTTAAGATGCCTTGCTTACTGCCCGAGGCCATGGCCGGGCCCAGGATCTGGGCCATGAAGGCGCTGGCTTGGGAGGTGGCCATCATCTCGACAAGGCATTTTTGCGTGTTTATTTGCAAAATGCGCTTAAGGGAACTGATGATGCCCGAGATCTGTTTAAGATCGGACTTGATTTCCCTGGCCGAGGGCTTGGGAATCATGGCCAGTAAGGCCGGGATATCGATGGGCGGAAGGTTTTTGTCCATCAGGGCGATGACGTTATCCAAGGACATTTCCTCAAAGCCCCTGATGGCCGCGCCCCGGGCCGTGGCGTTAATGAGCCTTGGCCCGCCTTTGGGGTTTCGGCGAATCGTGGCCGCGGCCTCCTGGTACCAGCCCAAGGAAGCCAAAAGGGAGGTATTGGTCTCGACGTCCTGGCCGCCCACGCCCGGAACCAAGATGGTGGTGCCCATGTTTTCATCGATGACGCTATCCGAGGTTCCGGCGGCGTGCAAAAAGTTTCCCTCGTAGGATTGATCCTGACCCACCAAAACCAAAGGATCCAAGCCCCAAACGTAAGCCAGGGCGAAGGCCGCGGTACCGGCGTTTCCGCCCTGGGGCAAAAACAAGCCCCGGCCCAGTATCTGGGCTTCCCCGCCGTTTAGGTGGAATAAGGCCTTGTGAAAGCCCTCGACCTGAAAATGGTTGGGGTGGCTACTGGAGGCCGCGGCCAAAACGGCCTTGTCGCCCAGGATGTCCCTTTCGGTGGGGCTTAGTTTCAAATACGAGCTGGTGTCGCTGGATTCCAACAGCAAAACCACGTCCGGCCTTACCCCCAAGCCCAAAAGCGGCTTTAGGGCGGCCGAGGCGCATACGATGACCGACTTTCCTATGGCTTCACCCAAAAGGCGGCCGTTTTTGGCCAAACTCGGACCGGCCCCCACCACGAAGGCCGGGCGAACGGGAAACCTTCCCTTAAGGAGCATCACGTCGGGCAGCGTCGTCGTAAGGCCCGTGTTTTTGGCCAAGTTTTCGATGAAAACCGAGTCCGTCAGGGCCTTGGTTTTGTCGATGACTTCCCTTCTGGAAATTTCCCGAGTGACTTGCTTAATGAAAATGGCCGCCTGCTGTGGCCAAATTCTCCGGTAACCCGGAACCGGCAAGACCAAGGGGGCCCCGCCCTCGCCGTGCACGACTTCCCGGGCCAAAATTTCGTCGAAGGCCGTTTGGCTCGTATGGATTACGGGTTTTTGGCCCGGGCCCAGGACGTTGTATTTTTCGTAAAGGTCCATCAGGCTAAGGTCGGGCTCCAAAACGTGGATCTTAATCCCCGGGAAGCTCTCCCAGATGATCCTAAGGTGCCAGCCCAGGCCCAGCCCAAAGATCAAGGCCGAGGTGGGTTTTTGTTCCTGCTTGCGCCTTTGGGACAAGGCCATGCCGACCCAGTTTTTGGCCTCGCCCAAGGGATTGTCGGGGTTATGGATGGTCGTCCCCTGATAAATCAAACCCGGCCCGCTGGGACCCTGAAGGATTTTCGGGGCGGCCGCGGCCGCCCGGTCCAGCTGTATCTTCGCGTTCATCGCGGTATAGAGATCCTCACCCATGGCTACTCCATTTTATCGTTAACAAAGGCCTTTGTGGGTTCGGACCCCAAAAAGCCCTTTGGTTTTTAGCGTTTATAAAACCGTCCGGTCTTTGGTAAATCTTGTCTTGGATTTTTCTCTCGGCCGGCCCCCCAAGGGTCATTCGCCCCCGGCGGGCCTTTGGCCCCGGTCAGTTAATCGCCCTTGTCAGTTAATCGCCCCGGTCAGTTAATCGTTAGATACGAGGCCCTACCGGCCTGGGCGTAAATGCCGCCCAAAACGGGATCGTTTGGATGTGACTCCATGGCCTTTTGCGCGACGTCCAGGGCCTCGGCCGAGGCCCCATGGTTCAATAGTAATCCGGCCAGCTCCTGGGCGATCTCCAGATCCCCGGGCCTGGACGAGTAAGCGGCTTGGTAAAATTCCAAGGCGTTCCATTCGGCCGGATCGTGAATGACTCGGCTAAAGCCCGGCGAGAGATCGTGACCCAACTCGATTAGCCGCCTGGCCACGCTTTTGACGTGATCGAAGGGCAGGGTGTTTTTCTCCATGGGGCCCAGCTCCGGGTTTTGGGTAAAGCGGACAAACCAATCTTGCGAGGAATCGAGATCCCCTTCGCACAATTTGAGTAAGCCCAGGCCCAAAGCGCCCCTGGCCTCGCCTTCCTCGTAAGCCCTGACCAAATAGCGTTCGGCCAGGTCCCCTTCCTTGCGATGGCGCTTAATTTGGCCCAGCATGTAAAGGGAGGTGGGGGAGATGACGTTGGCGTCCAAGGCTTTTTCGAATAGTTTTTCGGCCCGGACGATCCTGACCTGGCCCGATTCCCTGGGCCACCTTAGGGCCGTCAAATACATGGCCTGCCCCTCATGGTTCCAAGCCTCGACGTCGACCAAGGCCCGTCCGCAATGGAGCCTTTTTATGACGTTAAACAAAGTTTCGGCCCTGTGGTCGATGTCGTGGGCGGCGGCCATTTTGTCCAAAGCCCGCTTGGCCGTTTTCTTGCGCCTTTTGGCGTCCCCAAGCCAAAACTCGGCCGATTCGATTAATTCCTCGGGCTCAAACCAAGCGAAATCCTCGCCGGGCACGAACAGTTCGCCCAAATCGCCCCCGGCCTTTTCGGTGAAAAGCACCGCCCCCGAGGCCATGGCTTCCATCATCCTGGTGGTCACCCCGGGAAAAAGGCATTCGTTTAAGGCCAGTCTCGACTGCCGATAGATCTGCCCGGAATCCTCCGGGGTCAGCCAGCCCTCCTGGCGGGAGCCGCCGGTTTTTAAGCTATAGCGGTTGGAGAGGGTTTTTAAAAGGCGGTTGCGCTTGGGCCGGGTGTTTAGGTCGGTGGAGCCAACGAAGCCAAAGTCATAGCTCTGGTTACTCAAATCGAGCTTTTCCGGCTGATAGCTGGGAACGTTCACGGCCACCGGCAGCCACGATGAGGCCAAGCCCGCCCCGTTAAGTTTGGCCACAAACGGCTTTTGGTCCACGAAGGTGTAGTCAAACAGATGGGCGAAATGCTTTTGCCACCAAAAGTTAATGGGCGTGTCGACGGCGTAATAAATTTTGGGGATGCCGTAGATATTGGATAACCCCTCCGGGAAATGGTGCTGGCCCAGATGATCGGTGTAAACGATCAAATCCGGACGATCCTGGAGCCCGTTAAAAAGGGTGTCGATGGGTAAGCCCTCCTCGTGGGGCGGGATCAAAACCGAATGGCCCAACTTATGGAACGAATGGTAAAAGTATTCGCTGCCCAAGCACAAAATAAGCATGTTTTTTCTCCGTTTATAACTATAGTCGCGTGGCTTTTTCCCTTTTGCCTAGGGCCAAAGGCCAAAAGCCGCACGTCTTAATCCATGTTTTTAGGTCGATCGCGCCCCAAAGGCCGAGTTTGGCTCCCGATGGCCGGGCCAAGCCAAATTGTCGCTAGCCAAGCCCTCCAAACCACCCCGGCCCCCCAAGTTCTTATCGTCACCTTGGCCGTTTAGGGTTACCCCCGAGGCCTTAAGGCACTCCCGGCAAGGCAAACTTAATCGGCCGGAAAGGGAACGCAAGGCCTTGGCCTCGGGCGAATTCCAAACTTCCCTTAGGCCGGCGTGTTTTAGGTTGGCCAAGGGTTCGAGCCGGCCAAAATCCGAACAGCACGGAAAAAGCCCCCCGTCGGCATGGATGGCGAGCCTGGTAAAGGGATCCGGGCAATAAAAGCCGCCGTTTTGGGGGAGATTTTTAATGGGTTTTACCCTAAGCTCGGGGCGGCCCGATAGATCCAAATAGTCCTGGAAGGCCAAATAATCGGCCAAAGGGGAAAATTTTTCCCTAAAAGCCTCGGCCTCGGCTTGGTTAAGCGAGGTGTTTACGAAACTAAGCCTTAAAAGCGGGAGTTTTGAGCCCAGACGCTTCCTGGCTTCCAAAAAGCTTTCCACGTTTCTGACCAATCGCCCAAAGTCCCCGCCGGGCCTAACTCTCGCATAGGCGTCCTCGCTCGCGGCGTCAACAGAAATCATCATCCGGGTTAAACCGGCTTTAATGAGGTTTTCGGAAACCCTTTGGTCAAGAAGTTGGCCGTTGGTTATTAAAGACAAATCGATAAAACCCCTATTGGAGGCTTCCAAAACCCAAAGATCGATGTCGTCTTTTAAAAGCGGCTCCCCGGTCATCCCAAACCTTATGGCCGGAACGCCAAGCTTTTGGGCTTCCCGCATGGCTTCCAAAAAAAGCCCTTCGTCCAAAAACAACCCAAAGCCGGGAAACCGGTTTTCCGAATCGGACCAATGCCCGGCCGGGCACATCGGGCAGCCCAGCTGGCACAAGGTGGTAACGTCAATGTCCAAATGCAGTGGATACTCAAGCCATTCGCCGGACTCGGCCGCCTCGAACTTTTTTCGATAGGCCATGAAACGGTTGCCCAGCTCCCGGGCCAAAACCCGCTCGGGATCCCGTTCCGATTCCTGACGCCCCCTGGCCAAGGTTTTTAGAAATTTTGACATTGAGACGAAAACTCCGTTTGTCCGCCCAGCCGGGGACCATAATACGGCCCCCATTAGGCCGCCTGTCCCCGGATGGCCCGGCAAAATTTCGCCGGGCCCAGGTCTTCGAGCCAATAAAAGCAATTCCGGTGCCAAAATAGTCGAGGATTAGTTTGAGCCGTTTCCCCAAAAACTTCGCCAAGCCGTTAAGGGCGATTTAAAGCCCCTTTGAGGATTTGGCCAGGGAAATCAAAAAGAAAAGCTCCCAAAAGGTTTTTTCGGGAGCTTTGGGGGCAAGGAAAATTTTTGAACGTGGCCTATTAACCAACCCTTTGGCTTAGGCGCTAGCAAATGGCCCTATCGTAGGCGGAGGTTTTGGCCAAAGGGCCGATTAACCTAGCCTTTGGCTTAGGCATTCGGCGATGGCCCTATCGTAGGCGGAGGTATTTGCCAAACGAGGCCTAAAAACCAACCCTTTGTCTTAGGCGTTCGCAAATGGCCCTATCG
>JAITLH010000200.1 GCA_031277995.1 Deltaproteobacteria bacterium | reverse complement strand
CACACCTTCGCGAGTCTAAAAAAAATACTCGCATTTCAAAATTATTTATAATTTTGAATTTTCAGGCTAGACCTGAAATTAATTAAAATTTAAAGGTTTCGAACTTTATAGCCGAAAATTAAAGAGTATCGTAAAATTAATTTTTTTCTAGCCATAAAAAAATGGGAATTAGAGTTTATTTCTTAAAAAAACCAAACGTAGCCAGGGTTTAAATCTTTACTGATTAAAAAAATCAAAAAAAACCTAAAGACAAACGTTTATGGCTTAAAAACCCAATCTCGGCCAGGGGTCAAACGCTCACGGCTTTGAAAAAAACCGCGCCGATTGGGCCTTCCGTGCGAAAATCCGGGTTAACCCTTAGCCATGCGGTCAAACGAATATTTTTTTATAAACGAATGGGTATTTTAAGGCTTCAAAGCGACTTTTGTTTGGCTGGCCAAGGGCGTTAAATGGCGCGTAAAAGTTATAAAAAGTAACTTAGCGGTGAAAAGATAAAACAAATAACTTTTTTTAGCTTGCGCGTGGTATATTTTAGGGATAAAAATGGCTTAAGAAGGTCTAATTTTAGTCAAAAAAGTAGGCAAGACTACCGCGATCGTAAATAGCGGGAACTTGGCTTGGTCCTTTGAATCGTCCGATGATTGACTATGCCACAATGGAGGCGATTTGGCAACCTCTCGGTAAAAAATTCCAAAAGTTTGGCTTGGTTTGCTTTTTTAGGCTGGGCGTTTTGGCTCGCTCGCCTTATTTTTTTACGGAATGTATAATGTCGAAAAGGGAGGTGAAAACATGGCTCGCGTTTCCGAAAGACCCCAGTGTTCCGACGAGGTTTTACAAACCTTGAGGGACTGGGCCATTGATGGCAACCAGAAGCTAAGGCGGGCGGAAAAGGCCAAAATAATCCTTAAATCCATGGAGGGAAAAACCGACCTGGCCATCGCCCATGAGTTGGGGGTAATGCCCAACACGGTTTCCAAGTGGCGTCACCGATTTATAAAAGACGGGCTGGAAGGGCTTAACGATTTGCCTCGGGCCGGCTACCCGTTGTACGATCACGAAAAAATTCGGGAGTCCATATTGGATCTATTGGATACGCCGCCGCCAAAAGGAAAATCCGCTTGGGATGGGGTGGCCCTGGCTAAGGCCTTGGGCGTCCCCGATGACGTGGCTAGGCGCGTATTGCGCGAGGAGCAAATATTACCCCAAAAGCATTGGAACTTTAACGTAAACGTCAGCGAGGACTTTTCGGTCAAGCGCGTCGACATCGTGGGCTTGTATCTAAATCCCCCGGTAAACGCCATGGTCGTTTGCGTGGAGGAGAACAAAAGCCCCCAAGGCGAGGGGCGGCCCCAAGGTTACGTCTTGACGACGCACAAAAAGTTGGTCATGGGCTTAAGGGATTACCTTGATGACCATGGCGCCCTAAACTTGGCCGGGGCGCTAAAGGTGGCGACCGAGCAAATAAAAGAGAAAATAACCAGCGTAAAAAGAAAAATGGGCGCGGGCGAATTTTTGGGGCAGATTGGCCTTGACCACTCCCCAAATCGCGAGTACCACGTGATTATGGACAATCGCGCCTCCCATAAAAAAATAACGTTGTGGGACACGCGCCCCGTATATGTCTTTCACCACGCGCCATCGTTGGCGGCCTGGCTTAGCTCCATCGGTATTTGGTTTAGCGTCCTGACCTCAAACTCCATACGCGGCGACGGCTTTTTGAACCCGGGCGAATTGACCAAGGCCATAAGCGACTTTATCGAGGTTTATGACAAAGACGCCGAACCCTTTATCTGGCGTAAGCCGGTTGAGAAGGGCGGCCGGCTCCCGGAAATATTGTTTCCCCTGCCCCCCCAGGCTTTGGAACCCTAAAAAAAAATCCAGGCCCATGTTGACGGGCCTGGATTTTTTTTAGGCGCTTAGCGAAAAAAAGCGATTATTTTACGTCGATGGGAACGACCGCCACCAAAGCGCTATCGACGATGGGCTTTTTTCCGGCGTAGGCGCGAATCTCATACGGGCCCGGCGCGAAGGGCAGATCCACGAACAGTTCCTCGTTTGGTTGGGTGATGGCGATTGAGAAGATAAAGCCCTCGTTTCCGGCGCCCTGGGGAAACACGCCCACGAAAGCCCCTTTTCCGATTAGGTCGGCGGACACGCCCGAAACTTCGATGCCGATCCTGCTTCCCGGCTTAAACTCCTCCCCGATGACCACCAAGTTAAAAGCGTTCAAGGACAAGGCGGTAACGCCAATCGAGGCCTTGGCCAACAAGGTCTGGGGGCCAAAGTTCCCGGTCCCCGAATAAACCTTTATTTCGTAACTTCCAGGCTCCGTCGGGGCCAAAACTTTCGTTTGATCCTCCCCGGGCCCGGCCGCGGCCTTAAACTCACCATCCCCGGCCCCCAACTCGGCGACTACTACCGTGAAGGGACTGGCCGCGCCTTCGGCCCAAATTAAGTTCAATAAAATAGGCTCGCCCGGATAATACTCCACCTTCGAAAGACCTATGGCCACGGCCAAATTGGCCGCGGGCCCAGCCGCCGCGGCCTCGGCCGCGGGTTCGCTCTGGGCCACCGGGGCTACCTCGGGTGAAGTTTCAGGGGCGGCTTCGGGGGCCGGTTCGGCGGCGGGTTCGCTCTCGGCAACCGGGGTTACCTCGGGTGAAGTTTCAAGGGCGGCTTCTGGGGTAGCTTCGGCGGCTGGCACGGCCGCGGGTTCAACCGCGGGTTCGGGGGCGGCCTCGGGCGCCGGTTCGGGCGCGGCTTCGGCGGCCGGTTCGGCGGGCGCGGGGGTTTCGGGCGCGTCGGAAACGGGCTCGCTAGCGGGGTCAGGAGGCTCTGGGGTGGCCGGCTCGGGGGTTATGGGGCCGTCGGGAGCCTGGGCGGGCTCTGGGGGCGTTTCGGGGGTTTTTTCGGGAGTGGCTGGGGAGGCCGCTTGGGTTGATTTGGCGACCTGGACCGCCGGATCGCCGCGGGTGAGGGCGAAGAGAACTATGGCTCCCACTAAGGCCAGGGCGATGAGGCCGAAAAATATGGGATATTTTTTTGACTGAAGGAATTGGTATGTCACTTTCCAGCTCTCTTTGCTAAAAATACTCATGATAGCCTCCCAACAAGGTCAATGTAGAAGATGAAAAATTATAAATTTGGTAATTTATAAGTTAAAATTAAAAATATTTATTTTTTAAAGCTTTGGATCTATTTTTTATGGGTCAATTGGTTGACCGATAAGTCCCTTGGCCTTTTTTGGGGTTTGGCCGCCGGGGCGAAAAAAACTTAAACGAATATAGGCATTATAACTTATTTTGGGCCCCGGGGTTTAACCCAAGCTTTTTGGGTGGTTTTGGATCGTTTTGGGTGGTTTTTGGGTTAACCGCCTTGGTTTAATCCGTCCCCATCAGCTTGGCCGATTTTAAGAGGCCGGAGAGGTGATCCCTGGTTTGGTTGGTTAAACGGCCAATCCCGAGTTCCGCGGCCATGGCCGGGATTTGCTCGGCGTTGGGGTGGGCTTTAAGGATTTCCCTAGCCAGGCCCAGGAGTTCGGGGTAGGGGATTTGCTTTCGATCCCTGGGGATGCCGTTTACTTCCAGGCCGCGAAAGGGGACGATTTTGGCCGGCGTTACGTTAAGCGGCCAATAGACGATTTCTTTGTTGGGGGCGGAGGTTTTTTCCCGCTTATTGCCGATGGCCTTTTTGATGGCCTTGTCGATATTGGGGCCGCGGCGATTGTAACCGTGGGCCTTGGCCAGGACTTGGCTGACGGTCATAAACTGTATGGGGCCCAAACCGTCGATCAAACGAAGGGACAGTTCCGACAAGGCCTCTCGATAATCCGGGTCCTGCAAGCGGGATTGATCGCCGGGAGCCACGTTAAGCAAAGCCAACAAGGCGTTTTCTTCGCGCCCGTCCTCGGGATCGCCGTTGTCGTCGTCTAAAACGCGGCCGTCATCGTCTAAGGTTGGGGCGGGAAATTGAACCCTGGTCGAGATGGAAACTCCCTGGGCCGGTTTGGGTTTGGCCGATAAAGCCGCCCCTTTGGTTATGGACTCGATCAAAATGTTTTTGATCCTTTTGTCGCGCAGGAATTGAACCTCGTCTTCCTCTTCTTGGTCAAGTAGGACCAGGGCCAAAGGGGAATCCTTTGGGTAATAGTTTTCGCCCAAGCCGTTGTCGGAATCGACTATGAAGATCTCCTTGGTCGATTGGGGCGGGTCCAAATATTTGATTTTGACCAGATCGCCGACGGCCACCCGCTTGACGTCATCGGGGCCCGGGGAGGATTGGGCCTCGGGGCCCAAAACGCCGGGATCGTCGTCGGTATCCTCGTCGTCTAGCTCTTGGTCGAGGTCGTCTTCGATATCTTGGTCCGGCGCGAAGCCGTCAGCGGGGGACCCCGGGGCCGCCAGGGGGTCGGGGGTCGGGGGGAGTTTGGCCAAGGCGGCTTGGGCTTCGGAGAGGTTTAGGTCCAGGGCGGTTTTGAGGGCCTCCAATTCGCCGTCGGGATTGGCGTACCAGGCGCTGGTCCAGAGGCGGCCAAGTTTCCAGCCCAGGCCCGTTAGGACTTCGGGGCGCAGGCGATCGCGGTCTCGATCGGAGACGTTTTGGTTGTAAGACGGGCCGTCGCCTTCCAGGCCCATTAGGTAGCCCATGGGGTAGGAATCGGAGGCCACGGTCAGATCCAGGGCGTAACCCTCGGTTCCGACGTTTTGGTCAACTTGGAAGCCCAGGGCTTTGACCTTGGAAAGGACGTGTTTCTCAAGGCTGGGTTCGTTTTCTAAACCCTCGGGGCGTTTTTTAAACTCCTGGCCCAGCCCGCCCATTTCGCAATAGGTCAGCCATTGTTTAAGCATGGAGGTCCCGGTTTGGTCGGCCTCGTTGGCCTTGACGTCCGCCGGACCCATGGAGGTGAAGGTGACGATCTTTTGCTTGGCCCGGGAAAAAAGGACGTTTAAACGCCTTCGGCCCGAGGCGCCGGTGACCGGCCCAAAACGCTGGGCCACCGGGCCGTCTTTTTTTTCCGGCCCGTAAACGGTGCCGATGAAGATGACGTCTCGTTCGTCGCCTTGGACGTTTTCGAGGTTTTTCACGAAAAAAGTTTCCAGGCCGTCGTTTCGGTTTTTCCAATCGTCCACGTATTTGAGGGCGTAATCGTTGGACTCGATGGCCCTTTCCATCAGATCGCTTATGAAGCTTCGCTGTTTTTCGTTGAAGGTGACTAGGCCAAGGGAACGATTGGGGTCGTTTTTCATGTGGGACAAAGCCCATTTGACCATCGTTTGGGCCTCGATGGGGTTAAGGCTCCTTTGGTAAAGCCCCGGAACCTTAACGAGGGTCAGGCCCATGTCGGGACGTTTTTCCGAGGGCGAGGGATAAACGGTCAGCTCGTCGTCGTAGATTACGTGGTTGCAAAAATTTATCAGCGCCGAGTGCCGGGAGCGATAATGCCACAATAATCGCCTTTTTGGCGAAAACCTCTCGATGGCCACTTCCAGAATCGACTCTTCCAAGGTCTCCGGCTCGGCCTCGCCGCCGTCCTCGTCGACGTAGGATTCCGCCAAAACGTTTTTTTGGAAAAAGTTGGTGGGCGGCAATTGGTTGGTGTCCCCGACGATGATTATTTGTTTGCAACGGGCCAGGGAGGGAATGGCGTTTTCCGGCGGCATCTGCGAGGCCTCGTCCAAAATGCCCAGGTCAAAGGTGACGCTTTCGTCCGAGAGATATTGCGACACGGCCGTGGGCGACATCATCCAGCAGGGCTTAAGTTCCATGATGGCCTGGGCCGCCCGGCCAATGAGGTTTCTGATGGGGGTGAACTGTTTTTTCTTCCCGATCTCGTTAACGAGCAAAGAATATTGCGTGTAATCGCTTTTTCGCCCAAAGGAGACGCCCACCGGAGGGTTGGCCCCCATGAAAAGGGCGCGGGCCAAATCGAGCCGGGCCCACTTGATTAAGTCAAGATCCCTTTGGGCCAACGCTTCCCGGTAACGGTTAAGCTCCAGGGAAGAAAAATTCAAGAGCTCCTGGTTATGGGTTTGCCGGACCTTAAGGGCCATGGCCCGATAGATGGCCGCTTCCAAAACGGCGGCCAGGTTTTTTAGGGGCTTGTTTTCGGCCTCAAAGGCGCCCAAAAACCAAGCCAGGCCCAGATCGTTTACTTTTTTCTTCCCGGCTTCCAAGGCGGCGTGGGCGAAAAGGCCCTTTTGATCCCCGGCGAGGTTTTTGGCGAAAATTTCCGCCTCTTGGTCGGAAAGGGGCGAAATCTTGGCCTTGAAATCGACCCCGGTTAAAGAAGTGAGACTGGACAAGGCCTCGTCGAAATTTATGAGTTTTTCCTTAATGTCGGTCAAAATCGAGGGCAGTTGGCCAATTTCTTCGTTCGAAAGGGCCCGGTAAAGATCCCAGCCGTTGGGGCCGGCCTGTTCAATTAGTTTTAAGGCCTCGAGTTCGCCTGCCACCAAAGAGCGGGTGGTTTCCGGCCCCTGGAATTTTTCGCCCAAAAGTTCCTTGGCCGTCTGGTCGCTTTCGAGATCGCCTTTGAGCCTAAAGCGTTCCTGGACCAGCTTAACGAAGGTTTGGGCCGCCGGAAGGGCCGGGTAGGGGGCCAAAGCCAGGGCCGGGTCTGGGGCCCCGTAAGGGGCCGGGCCAAGGCTTAGGGGCGCGGCGGCCGGGGCGATTTCCTGGGGCGTAAAGACATGGGGCATCTTTTCGCCAAGTTTGGTTTTGGCGGCCTCGATAAAAGCGTCCACGCTTTGGGGATCGGCCTTAATTAAGGGCTTGGCCTTATTGGGGCCCTCGCCAAAAAAGAGGAGCTTGGCCAATTTCTCGTAAGCCGTAAGGCCTTCATGGTACCACTTATCCAAATCGGCGTGGACGGTTTTTAGTTGTTCGTAATCGTCCTCTTCCTGGGATTTGACGGCGGGAATGGAAGAAAGGAGGTTGGCCTCCCCGTGGCACAATAAGTTCGCGATCTCTTGGTTGGCCAGGCCGGCGAAATTTTGATCGATTAACTGGTAGTAATTGACCAGGCCCAGCATGAGGTTTAGGTCGGAATTAAGGCCATAAAAAAGATTGGGAAAGGCCTCCATTAACTCGGGGGCGGTTTCGAATCTTTGTTTGGCCTGGATAAAAGTGGCCAGCTCGCTAAGTTCGTGGGCGGCCTGGGCGCTGTCAAACTCGTCAACCCTGGTAAGGTTATGGTACAGGGCCTTGGCCGCCCGGAAGGGGCCAAATAGGCGACTAAAAAAGCCGTCCTTTCGTAAGCGCTCCGCGGCGTCCATTAGGGCCTGGGGCGGGGGAATCAGGCCCGGCGAGGTTTTTATGGGAAACTTAGCCGCCAGCTCGGTTTGCTGGTTTCTTAGGGCCAGGCCTTGGTTTAACAGGTAACTTAGCTGGCTTAGTCGCGAGGCGGCCGGGCGCGGGTTGGTTCTAAGGTTAAGGACCCTGGGGTCAAAACCCAGGACGTGTTCCCTTACGGCGGCCAGATCGTCAAAGGACATGGTACCCACGATCGGGTAAGCCTTGACCACGGGGGTTAGGTTACCCAGATCCTCGATCATCTCGTTTAGGTCTTGGTTGGCCTCGGCCAGTTCCCGATGGCATTTTTCGAGATCGAGCGAGTGGAAGTTCATCTTCTCGGCCAAAATGGCCGCCTGGGTCAGGTTATCCAGGGTTTGGCTTGACTGGGCGTCGGTTAAAAGGGCGCTTAAATGGGTCTTTAAAAATTCGTGGCGTTCGAGCTTATCCAAGTAATCGTTGACCTTGGGTAAACCCCCGGGGGCGCTTAACCTTTCGACCAGATCATGATCCAAGTCCGGGTAAAGGCCAAGGGCTTGGCCCAGAAAACTTATGGCTTGGTCGATTTCCGAGTCTTTTAGATCGTCTAAGGCGAAACCCGACATCCTGGCTTTAAGATCGCTAACCTCGCTTAGGGAAGCGTAAGCCAAATCGGCTTGGTCGGATATGCTTTTGGCCAATATGGCGTCAAGTTCGTAAACCTTTAAGCCCCGCCAGTTATCCGAGGCGGCCGCCGCCTCGAGGGCGGCCTTTTCCAAGTCGTTCGCGGCTTTCTTTAGGGCCTCGATTTTGTGCTTGTCCAAAGTCAGAAGCTCGGGGACGCTGGGGTTATCGAGGGCCCTGGGGGCCCCGTTTAAGACCTCGGCGGTGGCCCGAAAGCGCCCCAAAACGTCCCTTATCGATAGGCCGGCGCTCCCAAAGGGTTCCGAGATAAGGCTTATGTAGGCGTTTAGTTTATGGCGGGCCTCGTTTAGCTGATCGTTTAAGGGCGCGAAATCCGGCGGCGGGGGCGGGGGGGCCATGTTGACGCGGCTTCTTAGGGCGGCCACGACCTGGGCCCGCTCGGAACGGTTGGCTTGTAAGGGCAAGAGAAAATTGCCCAGCCCTATGGCCTCAAGTCGCGATTTCACGACTTCCAGGGCGGCCATTTTTTCGGCCACGAAAAGAACCTTGTGGCCTTTTTTCAGGGCGGCGGCGATGATGTTAACGATGGACTGGGATTTGCCGGTGCCCGGGGGGCCTTCCAGGGCCAGGTTTTTTCCGGCCATGGCGTCGTAGACGGCGCTGACCTGGGAGGAATCGGCGCTCAAAACCAAGGGATTGATCGAGCGGTCGATCTCGGGCTTATCGACGTCGTAGGTGGGGGCGACCGTTTCCAGGGCGGCGGTTTCCCGGCCATAGAGAAGATCGACTATCACGCGGTTTTTGGAATACCAAGACTTATCAGGGTTTAGATCGTGGTAGATGGCCATTTTGGCCGAGGGGAAAATGCCAAAAATCACTTGCCGGGAAAGGCTCCATTTGTCCCGATCGGCTATGGCCGCCTTTATCGTCTCGAAGTAATCC
The DNA here is from genome assembly GCA_031277995.1 of Deltaproteobacteria bacterium. Classification (GTDB taxonomy): domain Bacteria; phylum Desulfobacterota; class Desulfarculia; order Adiutricales; family Adiutricaceae; genus JAIRNQ01. Next base: position 7,225 of record JAITLH010000200.1, on the reverse strand, counting down.
TCGACGTTTTGGCCGCCCTGGAAATCGGGCAACTGGAGCGAGTGTTCGAGTTTTAGTTTTTCCGAAAGGACGAAATTCAAAACGCAATCGTCCCCGTCGGCCGTGACCAAAAACTTGGGCCCCTTATTCGACCTTCTTAGTTCCAGCTTGACCGGCAGCAAAACCAAGGGCGAGTTTATGATCTTGTCCTTGTTTGAGGCATCCGACCACCTAAGTAAGCCAAAGGCGGCGTGGAAGGCGTTTATGCCCGTTTCCTCTTCCCAGGTTCGGCACTTGCCATAAAGCGCGGTCAGGCGGCGATTAAGATCGCTTGGCAAAAACAGCGTCTGGATCTCGTAATCCTGGCGGTTGGGCAAACCGCTCTCCCCGGGGGCGGGCAGTTCAAAGCTTGGATCTATGCCGTTGGCCCGGGCGTGATCTTCCAAATTAAAGCCCCCCTTGGCGGGCCTTGGCGGCAGCTTTAAAATGGCCCGGACTTTGTCTTTTAGTTTCCTTTCCTCAAGTTCGACCTCCTCGGGCGTGGCCATGTTCCCCGAGGTTTGGTTGGCCGCGAAATCCAGATACTCCATGTCCTCGGCCTTAAGGGCGTTAAGGTAAGCCCTAAACTTCGAGGTTTTCTCGTCGGCCGGATTATTCTCGTCCAATTCCGGCAGGGCCTTAAAGGCCATGGTCTGCCTTTGCCTTAGCCGATAGGCCAAGATCTCCGGAAGCTCGTCCACGACCCTTACGATCGAGGCCGAACGCGGGCTCAAACCCACGTTTATTAGCGGGTTACGATTCGACAAATCGATAACCTTTTTTCGCATCAAGGCCAGCTTGGTTCTTAGAAGTTCGTCGTAGCCGATAGGTAGAGTATCCATGCCCATTCCCTTATACGCGTCCCAATATGATTTAAATTTAGGGGTCCGATTAAAGCTTAGCCTCGCGGCTAAAAAAAATTTAAATTTAGAAAACTTCCCATGCCTAAAAATTCAAATGAATTTACGGGCATGGGATTATATTTTAGTTCTAATAATCATAAACTTATAAACTTAAAAACTCTTTTGACGATAAACTTAAATAATCATAAACTCCCTTACGCTAATGGGCCGGCGTCTTTACGATCGTCCCCAAAATTACCCAAAAATTCATTTAAGCTTATACTTGACGCTGGGCCTACCGCCGGTATCGTAGTCAACCGAGCTTTCCACCTGGCCCCTTTCGGCCAAGTGGTTAAGGTAACGCCTGACGGTCACCTTGGACAAGCCCACGTTACTGGCCAGTTCCTCGCAACCCCGGTAGCCGCCTTGGCCGTCTTCCAAGGCCGATAGGATAAGTTCCAAGGTCGAGGGCTGCAGGCCCTTGGGCGTGTCTATTTGTTCCTTTCGAAATTTTCCCGGACCCGAGGCTTCCTTGCCGCCCCGGGTGCCCAGTAAGCTGTCTATGGCCTGCTGGGTTAGTTCGTCCCCGCTTCCGGCCATGCGGATGCGCTCCCGGCATTTTTTTAGGGCCTCGATAAAGCGATCCTCGCTAAAGGGCTTGACCAAATAATCGACCACGCCCAGTTTTAAAAACTCGTCAACCTGCTTGGAATCGTTGGCCGCCGTGACCATGATTACTTCCGTTTGCAAGCCCTGCCGGCGCATTAGCCTTAGGAGTTCCAAGCCGTTCAATTCCGGCATGTACACGTCCAGGACGGCCAAGTCGACTTTGTTTTTTTCCAAGTATTCTATGGCCAATTTGCCGTTGGCGAAGACCCCGGCCAAAGCCATTCCCGGAACCTTTTCCAAATAACGATTATTGATCTGCGCGACCATTGGGTCGTCCTCGACGATTATGACCTTGAGGTTTGCGGTCACTGGGTTTCCTCCCTGTCGACGATTTCGCGTTTTTTTAAAAAAAACGTCCGTGATGCCAAAAGCGCTTAAACCTTCCTAACTCCAATCCCCCCACAAAAAAAACGCGGCGCCTTGGCCCGGCGCCAAAATAGGCTAACCTTCCGCCCCAAGTTTTTAGGCGCTGGCCGCCCCCTCGGTCACGTCGGTTCTTTCGGTCCCGTCGGTTCCTTCGGGGCCCTTAACTTCCGGTTCCGCCTCCCTCGCGGCCTTGCGGCCGGGGCGGGTGGTGGTGAAGGTCAAAATCATGGAAGTGCCCACGCCTTTTTCGGACTCGATGGAAAATTCCCCACAGGATGATTGGACTAGGCCCCTAACTAAGCCCAGGCCCGTTCCCCGCCCGGCGCCCTTGGTGGTGTAACCGGTTTGGGACATTTTGGCGATCTCGTCCTGGGTTAGGCCAATCCCCGTGTCGTCTATGGTAATTAGGAGGCTTTGCTTATCCTCGTAAATGAGAAGCGAGATGGCGTCGTCGGCCTCGGGATCGGCCTTGGCGTTTATGGCCTCGATGGCGTTTTCGACCAAATTTCCCACGACCGTCAAAAGCGATTGGGTGGAAAGAAACAGGCTGTGCCTGGGGATGGTGCTATGGGGCTGGACGGTCATCCGAATGCCCAGTTCTTGGCAGCGGCTGATTTTTCCCATGATTAGGGCGGCCAGGACGCGGTTATCGATGTTTTTGGCCACCGTCGAAACGCTGGCGCTTTGGACCTGCCCGATTTGGGTTATGAAGCGCTTGGCTTCCTCGTATTCGGCGCTTTGGAGTAAGCCCAAAATTACGTGCAATTGGTTCATGAACTCGTGGGTGTTGCTTCTAAGGGCGTCCAGAACATGGTTAAAGCCGGTGATTTCTTCGGCAAGTTTAGTGACCTCCGTTCGGTCGCGCAAAATGGCCATGGCCCCGATTACTTGGTTGCCGCTATGGATGGGCAGGCGATCGCAGATGATGACTTGGTCGTTTAAAGCCACCGAGCGGTTATGATCCTTTAGGCCGGCCAAGGTGTCCTTTAGCTTAAACTGCGGGTAGTGTTCGTCTATGTCCTTTCCGGTCAAGTCCTTCTGGGCGCTTTCCAGCATGCGCGAGGCGGCGTCGTTTTGGAGGATTACCGAGCCCCTTTCGTCTATGGCCAAAAGGCCTTCCTCCAACGAGTCCATTATTTCTCCCCTTTTCAGAAAGCTCGAGGCGATCTGGTAGGGTTCAAAGCCCAGAAGGGATCTTTTGATGTTCGCGGCCAGGAAAACCGCGGCCACGACCCCGACCAGAAACACGGCCACCATGGTCTGGAGATGTACGATCAAGATCTGGTTTCTTAAGCGCTCCAGGTTTTCCATGAGCATGCTGACGTGCACGAAGCCAAGCTGCGTACCGTCTTGGTCGAAAATGGGGTAAAAATAGCGCTTTTGAAAACCCAAGGTCCCCTCGGCCTCGGAGGAATAGTTTTCGCCCAATAAAGATCGGCCCTCGTCGCCGCCTTGAAACTTTTCCCCAATCCTGGTCTTGACCGGATGGTAGATCCGAAAGGAGTCCATTTTGGCCAGGGTAATGACGTCAATGTTACTGTCGGCGGCGATGATGTCGTCCAAATACCGGTCCAACTCCGGGGTTATTTCCCCGGCCTTCAAGGCGTCGATGATGGGTTGGCTCGTGGCCAAGATCCTGGCCACGCTGTTAAGGTTATGGACCAGATAGATTTCCAGCAAACCCACGCTATGCCGGGCCGCCAAACCCACGGTCAATAAAAGCATGGCCGAGACCAAAAGGACGTCCAGCCATATCATTTTGGCCACTAATTTCATGCGAAAGCTCTATCTAAAATACCACCGAAAGGGTGGCTAAAAAATCAAAATAAATATTTAGTCCCTAAACCAAAAAAAATTTAACCCTATCTAGGGCGCTTAAGCCAAGTTAGCGTTCCACTCTCGTTACCTTAATCCAAAAAATCAAAACCAGAAAAGAGCCGCGCCTTGGCTTTGGCTATAATACCCAAAATGAACCATAAAAGAAAATACCCAGAATTAACCTGGCCAAAATTCCCGACCCGCTTTTTTTCAAAAAGCCGGTCAAAATGGGTCGCCCCAAAGCCCCGCCCCAAAGCCCCGCCAAGCCCCCCTTGGAAAACCCGCCCCGTTTTTTTGAAAAAGTCCCCAAAGGGCCCAGGCGCCGGGCCTTTTGGACCCCCGGGTCACCGTTAGGGCCCCTCGGGTTTGGCCCAAACCATTTGTCTAAAAAAAGCGTTTTGACAAATTAATTTTACTTTCCTAACTTTAAAAACCCGGTTTGAAAGTTAAAAAAAACAACGGGAATTTCCAAGCGGCCAAGGAAATTTAATGAGCTTTTTGGCGCCTTTAATCGAAAAGGCCCGGCGCGTTTTTATTTTTTTTACTTTCCTAAGGTTTCATTACTTTCATATGGCTAGTCAAGAAAATGTGACAGGATTAATATTTTACGCATGAAACCGGACGGCCCGGTTTTTGGAACATACCAAAAAGCAATCGTTCTTAGATTTCTTTAAGCATAGGAGACTAAAGCATGCTCGAAAACACCAACGCCCTAAGCCCCACGATGGTGGCCCCAGCCAAGACCACCTTTCAATTGTACGGGATGCCGTGGTATTATTTTGCCATATTTAGCCTAGCCGTGCTGGTGGCTACTTACCTTGGTAAGCTACCCTCGGGCATGATAGGCGCCTTTCCTTTAATGATCGTGATTGGAACGGTCTTTAACTTGGTGGGAGAGAAAACCCCCATCATCAACACCTTTTTGGGCGGCGGGGCCATCGTCATCATTTTTGGCTCGGCCGCTTTGTGCACTTTCAATTTCCTGCCCCAGGCTTCGATTGACACCATGACGGTCTTCATGAAGGGCGGGGGTTTTCTCGATTTTTACATCGCCGCTTTGATTACCGGCTCCATCATGGGCATGAATCGCCAGCTCTTGATTAAGGCCGCCTTTAGGTACCTTCCGGTCATCTTGGGCGGCGTGGCCGTGTCTTTGACCTTATGCGGCCTGATTGGTTGGTTCACCGGCTACGGGGCCAAGGAAGCCATCTTCTTTGTCAGCATTCCCATCATGGGCGGCGGCATGGGCGCCGGCGCCGTGCCCTTGTCGAAGATTTTCGGCGAAGGCCTGGGCACCGACCCGGCCAAAATGCTCTCCATCATGGTTCCGGCCGTGGCCTTGGGTAACGCTTTGGCCATCGTCATGGGCGGCGTTTTGGACAGAATCGGAAAGGTTTACAAGAAAATCAGCGGCGCGGGCCAGCTCATGATTTTGGGTGACGCCAAGGCCAACGAAGAAGTCCAACTCGATAACGAACTTCAAAAGACCCGCGACGACATCGACTTAATCAAGATGGGCACGGGCCTTATGATCGCCACGACCTTTTTCGCCTTCGGCGCCATTTTGAACATGATTTTCCCGATCATTCACGGCTACGCCTGGATGATCCTCTCCGTGGCCTTGGTTAAGGTTAGCGGCCTGATTAATCCGAAACTTGAGATCTGCTGCTACCAGTGGTTCCAGTTCGTCATGAAAAACTTGACCGGCGTCCTTTTGGTCGGCATCGGCGTGGCCTACACGAGCCTTCCGGAAGTGGCCGCCGCTTTTTCGGGCCAGTACCTACTTTTGGTTAGCGTCACCGTTTTCGGGGCCATCATCGGCGCCGGCGTGGTTGGCCGTTTCGTCGGATTCTTCCCCATTGAATCGGCCATCACCGGCGGGCTTTGCATGGCCAACATGGGCGGCACCGGCGACGTGGCCGTTCTCTCGGCCTCGAAACGCATGGAACTTATGCCTTTCGCCCAGATCTCCTCGCGTATCGGCGGAGCTTTCATGTTGATTCTTTCCAGTATCATACTGCAGTTTTTCGCCTAAACCAGCCTTCGAGCCGCCGCCGAAAAAAACGGCGGCTCGAAAAAAACCGACACCGTTTACCCGCGGCCAAAAAAATGGCCTAAACATATAGAATTTGGAGGAACCCTAATGAACTACGCGGAAGAAGCCGTCAAGATGCATCGCCTATGGAAAGGCAAAATGGCCACCGTACCGAAAATGCCCATCGCCAGCAAAGACGATCTTTCCATCGCTTACACCCCCGGGGTGGCCCAGCCTTGCTTGGAAATCCAAAAAGAGCCCGAACTTAGCTACGAACTGACCGGCCGGTGGAATACCGTGGCCGTGGTGACCGACGGAACCGCCGTTTTGGGTCTGGGCGACATTGGCCCCGAGGCCAGCATGCCCGTCATGGAAGGCAAGTGCGTCCTTTTTAAGTCCTTTGGCGACGTGGACGCCGTGCCCCTTTGCATCCGTTCCAAGGAGGTTGACGTCATCGTCGATACCGTGGCCCTTTTGGCCGGAAGCTTTGGCGGAATCAACCTCGAAGACATCTCCGCCCCCCGCTGCTTTGAGATCGAAAGAAAGCTAAAGGAGCGCTGCGACATCCCCATCTTCCATGACGATCAGCATGGGACGGCCGTGGTGGTTTTGGCCGCCCTAATGAACGCCCTAAGGGTCGTGGACAAAGACATCTCCAAAATCTCCGTCGTCACCAGCGGCGCCGGGGCGGCCGGGGTGGCCATCATAAAGCTTCTTATGGCCATGGGCTTAAAGGACGTCATCCTCTGCGATCGCCAGGGGGCCATCTACAAAGGCCGCGACAACCTCAACCCCGAGAAAGTGGCCATGGCCGAGATCTCCAACCTCCTGGGTAAAAAAGGCACCATGGCCGAGGTCATCAAAGGCGCCGACGTTTTTATCGGCGTTTCCAGCCCCGGCGTTCTCACTAAGGAGATGGTCGCCTCCATGGCCCCCAAGGCCATCGTTTTCCCCATGGCCAACCCCACCCCCGAGATCATGCCCGATCTGGCCTTCGAGGCCGGCGCGGCCGTGGTCGGGACGGGCCGCAGCGACTTCCCCAACCAGATCAATAACGTTTTGGCCTTCCCCGGCATCTTCCGGGGCGTCTTTGACGTCCGGGCCAAGGACATTAACGACGAAATGAAGATCGCCGCCGCCCGGGCCATCGCGAGCCTGGTCGCCAACGGCGAGCTTAAGCCCGAATACATCCTCCCCGCCGCCTTTGACCCCCGGGTCAAAGACGCCGTGGCCAAAGCCGTGGCCGAGGCGGCCATCCAAACGGGCGTGGCCAGAAAGTCCGCCCTGGCCAGCTAACAAAAACGGCTAACCCTTAACTCCTTGGGGCAAAAAGCGCCTGGGCGCCTTTAACTCCCAAACCCCAACCGCCCTGGGACCCCTCCCAGGGCGGTTTTATTTCTTTCTTTTTTCCAAACCCCCCCGGTTTTGGCCGCGCCCAAACGGTCGCCAAGGGCTCCGTAAGCCCCCTAGGGCCCTT
>JAITLH010000124.1 GCA_031277995.1 Deltaproteobacteria bacterium | reverse complement strand
CCAAAGCCGTAATTTGTAAGATCGGCTCCATCGACAAGTGCGATTTGGGCGTCCCAGACGAGATGAAACTTCTTCCCGGCCACAAGGAAGCGTCCTGCAACCCCGTTTTGCAAGCCCGGGCCCTAAACCGGTGGGGCGCCGATCTTAACGTCGTCATGGGTTTATGCGTGGGCCATGATTGCCTGTTTAACAAAAACAGCGAGGCCCCGGTAACCACCCTGGTGGTAAAAGATCGGGTCCTGGGCCACAACCCGGTCCAGGCCTTCTATCTCTCAAAGACCTTTTACTCCAGGATCCTTGACTTTAAGCGCTACCCCAAATCGAGGTTGGCCAAAAAGTAACCCCCAAAAAAAGCGGCCCCCGGGCCGCTTTTTTTGGGGGTTGGCCTAAGGCCTGTCAGAGGGCTTTGGCCGCCTTGACGACTTCGTCGAGGAGTTCGGGTTTGGTTTTTTCCAAATTGGCGTCGCCAATGGGGGCGAAAAACGAGGCCGCCGAAAAACCGTGGAAGTTGCCAAAATAACCCAGGTAATTGTCGATGGTCTTTTTGTAGGCCCCCAACTCGGGATGGCCTTGGGTGACGATGAAAAGAAGCTTTTTGCCGCTTTTGACGCGGCTGCGGACGCTGGCATTAAGGTAATCCGGGTTTAACCAGCTGTAGGCGCGATCGACGAAACCCTTAAGCTGCGAGCTAATGTCGCCAATGTAGATGGGCGAGGTCAGGATGACAAAATCCGCCCCGGCGGCCGAGGACAGGACCCTGGTCAGATCGTCCCTCAAAACGCAAAACTCCTTTTTGGTCTTGCAGCCCATGCAGGCCTGGCAACCGCGATAGCGCAGCTCGTTTAGTTTAAAAACCTCCGGCGGCTCCTGGGGCCCGGTCAGGGCCGCGGCCGCCGCCCTGGCCAGTTTTTCCGAGTTGGAATCCAGCCTGGGACTGCCCAAAATAACCGTGACTTTCATTTTTTTCTCCCACTGACTTCCCAACTTTTTTGGGAAGTTTTTTTAATCGCCAAAGGCGCCCGGGGCTTTTTCCCGCCCCTAGCGCCCACCTGGCCCTGGCCAAACGCCTCGCCTCGGGACCTGGCCTAGGCGATGGCCAAAACGCCCGCGAAAGCCCCTCAGAGCCCCTGGGACGACTTGACCCCATCTTACCCCCCAACCTGGATCGCGAAAGGCCGCCTGGGCCCCTTTTTGACCGTTTGTTGGCCAATTCGCGAAGGGGGGTGAACCCAAAAATATGACCCAACGAAATCCCTTGGACGCCCCCCTCGAATTTCCAAACCGTTTTTGGCCGACATTGGAACAAAACGGCTAAAAAACCCCTGGCCGCCGCCCCTGGCCGCCTTGGACGGAGATTAATTAAGGCCTTCCGATGGGTTTTCAAAGCCCGGGCCCGGGCCGGGGCCCAGGCGGGGTAGTCGCGACAACTGCTTGAGGGTGAGGTCCTTGGTTATCGCCTCGGGCCCGCGTAGGATAAATTGCCGGTAAACGGCCAGGGCGAATTCCTCGGCTTCGGCATAGCTTCTACCCAAAAGTTTTTTGGCCATTTTCGGGAAGGGTATACCAAAGGAAAAACCGTTGGCCCCGTTTCTGGCCATGAATAGTTCCAACCACTTTTCCAAGTCAGCCTGGGTGGGCTTGGGAAGCGCCAATTGGATTTGAAACCTCCTCCAGGCAGCCTTATCAAGCAAAGATTCATGGTTGGTGGCGGCTATGGCCACGACGTGGCTGGGGAGGGCGTCAAGATGGAGAAGAAGCGAACTTACCACGCGCTTAATTTCCCCGGTCTCGTGAAGATCGCCTCGCTCTTTGCCGATGGTTTCAAACTCGTCAAAAAAAAGGACACACTTACGCGTTTTTAAGTGGTTAAAAAGCTTATTTAAGCGGGAGGCGGTTTCACCTAAATACGAGCCAATTACGCTCTCGTACTTGACGGTAAAAATGGGTAGCGTCAGGGCCTCGGCGATGGCCTCCGCCAATGAAGTCTTGCCGTTTCCGGGCGGCCCGATTAAAAGGATCTTGTTTCTGGGCTCCACCCCGTAAGATCGAATTAAGTCCGCCCTTAGTTGTTCTTCGATTAGTTCTTCGCAGCCAGTCGCGACACCCTGAGGCAGAATCAGATGGCTAAGCCTTTTTTCGGGTATTTTTTCTGAGACCAAAAGATCTCCGTTTCCCGTAAGCGCCAAAGGAGCGTTTAGGGACCTTGGTCCCAAGTTAGCGTTATCCCGAATAATTTTTTCAATCTGGTTGGCCAAGACGCCATGTCGCTTGGCTCTCTCCTCGGCGCAAATGGCCTCGGCCACCTTGACCAACCGGGTTTTGTCGTTATTTAAGCCGCAGCGAATGGCTTCGCATAGTAAATCGGCCCTGGCCATCCAGGTTGCCCCCTTTCATTTTAACGAGATGACAAACTTTTCTAAAGCCCCCTCGGGCCAAAATTCGCCCCTCAAGTAAAAAAACCTTGACGCTAAGGCCAACGGCGACGGCGTCAAGGCCGTCGGCTTACCTTGGGGGCCTAAAACGGGCTTGGTTTTTTTCTCGCCCTTATTGGCCCAGGGTTTTTTGGCCAAGGGAAAAAAGCGTTCCCTCCCCGCCAAAAGCGTCAAAAACCAAGACGGGATAGGCCCAAACCATGATGAAATAATCATAGCCAAATAGCGCCCTAGAATCAAGGCGATTTAACGATGGGCGAGTAAATAATCCCCTCGCTAACCCCGGGGGCCATTGGAAAGGCCCAGGGGGGGCGGCAAACGATGGCGCGGCTTTATAATCTAAATTATCGGTGGGGAAAAACGGCGGGAGTTTTTTTTGGGCCCAAAATAATCGCCCAATCGATTATTTGAGGACCTTGGCCAGGGAGTCGGCGACGTATTTTTGGGCCTCAAAGCTTAGCCCCGGGTAGATGGGCAGGCAGATTTGCCTGGCGGCGATTAGTTCGCAATTGGGCAAGGGGGTAATTTTTTGGGCCAAAAGGTCCGGGTTATTGTCCCAAAAGGGCTGAAGGTTAGCCGGCGTGGAATAAACCTCCCCGGCCAGGGAGATTTCATACCCGTCTTTGAGCTCGCGCTTTAACTCGTCGCGGTTTACGGAGCTTTCCAGCAAGGCCATGTATTTGTAATAGCTGGGCTTGTGGTTGGGGGGCGCGGTGACTAACTTAATGGGGCAATCTTTCAAGAGCCCATCGTAGTTGGCCGCGGCCTTTCTCCTTTCGGCCAAAATCCAATCGGCCTTGGCCATCATGTTTAGGCCCAATAGGGCATGGATCTCGGAAGGCCGGTAATTTAGCCCAAAGGTTTGGTGGACATTCGAGCCCGGCCTTTGTTGGCCGTGCTGGCGGATGGCCAACATTTTTTGGTAAAGCTCGTCACTGGAAGTTACCGCCATGCCGCCTTCGGCCGTGGTCAGGACCTTGGTGGGATAGAAAGAAAAGGCCCCGGCCAAGCCTAGGGTTCCGGCCCCATGGCCGTCGGCTTGGGCCCCATGGGCGTGGGCGGCGTCCTCAATCAAAACGGCGTTATTTTTTTCGGCTATGGCCTTTATTTGGGCCCAAGCCGGGGAAATGAAACCGCCCAGGTGGACTAAAAGCACGGCCCTGGTCTCCGGGGTAATTTTTTTGGCCAGATCCTTGGGGCACAATTGGAAATGGTCCGGGTCGCAGTCGATTAAGATTATCTTAAAACCGGCGGCGATGGGGGCCAAACAACTGGCCATGAAGGTATTGGCCGGGACGGCCACGGCTCCGGGCTCCTTTCCGAATTTCTCCCGCAAAGCCCGAAAAATAAGCTCCAAAGCGCCCGTCCCGCTGGACGCGCCAAGGGCGTATCGGCTTTTGACGAAGTCCCGAAACGATTCCTCAAAGCGGGCCACCTTGGAGCCCATGGCCAAACGGCCTTCCAGCAAAAGGTCCCTAAGCTCGCGGGAAATCTCGGCGGCGTCGTTTTCGTCAAAGGGGATTTTTAGTATGGGTACTTTCATGCCCCCATTCTAAACGCTCCCCGGGCTTTTAGGCAAGGGCCAATGCCCTTAGCCCGTAGCCCATGGCCCGTAGCCCATGGCCATGGCCAACAGCCCCTAGGCCGCGAGGCCGTCCTCGCGGCCTGATGGGGGGTCTAGGCCAAAGCGGGAACCGATTGAACTGACCCCTTTTGGATTGTTTTCGGAAGGCTTGACTAGACTCGACGCCGTTAAGGTTAAGTATGGATAACGCCTTTGGATAAATTAACTTCATTCGGCTTGTATTTCGCGGCGTATTTCTATAATATTTGCCCAAAGGAGCGCCAAACCTCCTCGGGTTTTTTTCGCCGCGAAAAATAGGCCTCCCAAACGATCGAACCTTGGAGAAGGCGTATTTTCGCCATTTTTTTTTAATCCCCACCCGGGGAAGTTTTTTTTAAGTCCCATGGGGACAAACGCCTACCCTCGGGGCCCAATGTTGGCCCGGGGATTTGCCCAGGGATTGGCCCACTGATTGGCCTGGGGATTGGCCCAATGGTCTATTTCGCGATGGGCCGAGGGGCTTTGGACGTTTACGCCTTTTGATGGGTTTAGCCCCTTTCAAAAGGTCAAGCGGGCTGACTTATGAGTTACGACAATCCATTCGTGTTTAAAGGGCTACGTAAGTTTAGCCTTTATTTTGTTTTAATTGGATATTTTACTTTAAATTTTATAATTATCTACGCCATGGCATTTACCCAGAATACCATAAGTGACGCTTATAGAGTAAGCATTGAAAGTACTATTTTCGAATTAACGTTAGCTAAGATTGATTTTTTTATCATACAATTATTACCTTTTTATGCAAATTTGTTAACTCCAGTATATTTAATTTATATATTAATCTACAAAGACAATCTTCCAGTGGCTGATAATGTTGAACATAACGTTAAATTTATGTCTAAAATAGTGATAATATTTGAAATCATCTCAGTCATATGTTTAATCGAATTGCCAATTAACTTTGAAGAAGCGTTTTATATACTAATAGACTTAGCCGTCCTGTATTTGGTTTTTCTTATCACTTGGCCTTTCATAAGGCTTGAAGATTAAAAAAACCCGAAAGCCTAGCCCGATTCGGCGCCTTTTCCCCATAAACCGTCTTTGTCCCGCCCGGTTTGGCCGGGTTTGGAGAATACGCATAAATGATTAAAATAGCCCCTTCCATCCTCTCGGCTGACCGGGGACGCTTGGCCGAGGAAATCAAAGCCATGGAAGACGCCGGGGCCGATTGGATTCACATTGACGTCATCGACGGCCATTTCGCCCCCAACCTCACTTTTGGGCCCTGGGTGGTGGAGGTGGCCAGGAAGGCCACCGATTTGACTTTGGATTGTCACCTGATGGTTTCCGACCCCTTGACCTACGCCCCGATTTTCGCCCAAGCCGGGGCCCATTACGTATCGGTTCACTTGGAAGCGGCCGTCCATGCGCATAAAATTTTAAGCTCGATAGTCCAATCCGGGGCCAAGCCGGGCCTGGCCCTAAACCCCTACACGGCGCTGGCCGGTTTGGAAGACGCCCTGGAAATGTTGGAACTCATCGTGCTTATGGGCGTAAACCCTGGTTTTAGCGGCCAGCCTTTCATCGAGTCAACCGTCAATAAAACCAAAAAACTCTCCGAGATTTTATCCAGCCTTGGCCTGTCGATTCCCATCGAGATTGACGGCGGGGTCACGGACAAAACCGCCCGCGCCTTGGTGGCCGCCGGGGCCACCGTTTTGGTTAGCGGCTCGCACCTTTACTCAAGCCCAAACTACGCCCAGGCCGTCAAAAACCTGCGCCAAAGCGTTTGACCCGGCCCTAAGTTTTTTTTGGCCACGTGGCGATCGAAATTATTAACGCTTCCGGATCCCCCAAGCGCCTTCCAACCCTCCCCAAGGAGTCTAAACACAATGGCTAAAACCTGGCCTTCTTTCACCCCCAGCGAACTCTTGCAAACCCAGCTAAACAATAAAAAACCCTGGCAGGAAAACTACTTCGTCATGTTCTCAACCGTCTGGGGCGGCTATTCCACCGATCCCTCCATATGGGGAGTGCCCCCCGACGATCACATGACCCACCGGGGCGACGCGGTTTTCGAATCCTTCAAATGCGTAAACGGACGGGCTTATTGTTTTTTCGAGCATTTTGACCGCCTGTGCCACTCGGCCGGGGCCCTGGAATTGACCATCCCCATGACCAATCACGAGATCCTCGACGTTTTAAAAGGGGCTTACCGCCTGGGCGGCCATGAGGATTTCGTCGTCAGGTTAACCGTTTCCCGGGGCCCGGGCAGTTTTTCGGTAAACCCCTACGATTCCGTGGGCGGCAGCCAGCTTTACTTAGTCACCACCAAACTTAAAAGGCCCAGCCCGGAGGTCTACGAAAAGGGCGTGAAATTGGCCACCTCCCCCTTCCCGGCCAAAATCCGTAACGCCGACATCAAGTCCTGCGATTACCTCGATAACGCTTTGGCCAAAAAAGCCGCCATCGACCAGGGCGCCGATTACGTGGTCAGTTTCGATCACTCCGGCTATTTGACCGAAGGCGCGACGGAAAACGTCGTCGTCGTCACCAAATCCGGCCATTTATGCGTCCCCAGCGCCTCGAGAATCCTTAGGGGCATTACCTTATCCAGGGTCATGGCCTTGGCCCAAACCCTAGTTGCCCAAGGCGACTTAAAAGGCGTGGAAATAAGGGACTTTACCCAATCCAAACTAAAGGCCGAGGTGGCCGAAATCTTTTTGACCACCACCTCCTTTGACGTTTTGGGCGTAAGCTCTTGGGACGGCCAAATCATCGGCTCGGGCCAAGCCGGCCCCATCACCAAAAAACTTTTCCAACTAATGGAAAACGAACTCGGGCAAGCCGAGAGCCCCTATCTCACCCCCCTGGCCTAAGCCTAGCCCAGGCCAAGCCCAAGCTGAGCTTAGACGTGAAATTAGCCAATGACAAAATAGCGGCCCCCGATTTAACCCAAACGCCGGAGGACCAAGAACGGTCCCCAAAGCCGCCGCTAGAGCCGGCCCCGGCTCTGGCACTAGATCTGGCATTAGATTCGGCGCTAGATTCGGCCCCCGCCCCAAGCCAAACGCCGGAGTACCAAGACCAATCCCAAGAAACCTTAACCGCCCCAAGCCAGGCCCCGAAAAAAACCCCGGGCAAGGCCAAAAGAAAAGCCAATCGCTCGACCGTCAGGAAAAGGGTTTTTACCGTTTTGAGTTTAACCTTAACGGTCATACTGGTCTGGGCCATCGCCCGATTCGTTTGGCAGCATTTTTCCGAGTTTAAGGCCCTTTGGCAAAAGCCCATCCCGGCCGTCGTTTGGGTCATGCTGCCAGTGTCGTGGTTACTCATGGTCACCGTCAATAGCGAGCTATTAAGGTGGCCCGTTACCGCCTACGGCATCAAACTGACTTTTTTGGAAGGCTTGGCCTTAAACATGGCCGCCTCGGCCATAAATTACGTCATCCCCCTAAAAAGCGGCTCGGGTTTAAGGGGGCTTTATTTGTTTTCTAACCGGGGCATGCGGGTTTCCCATTATTTGGCCACTTTGGGATCGGTCACGACCATGACCCTGTCCACGGCCTCTTTTTTCGCTTTCGTGGGTTTGGTTTATCTCTGGGCCCAGGGGCATCAGCCAAGTCCCATATTGCCGATATACTTTGGCTCAACGGCCCTTTTTGGCCTGGGCTCGGTTCTTTTTTTGGGCCGCATGCCCTTTAAACTGCCCTCAAAACTCCAAGCCATAGCCGACGGCTGGGATCTGCTGCGCTCAAACGGCCGGCTGTTTCTGAGATTGACCGTTCTCCAGGCCGGCTATTTTTTTTCCTGGGCCTTTTTTAATTGGGTGACCTTGGCCGCTTTCGGGGTTTACCTAAACCCCTTTGAAATCGTCTTTTTCTCGGGCGGCCAAATCCACGCCACCATCGTCAACCTGACCCCGGCCGGTCTGGGCGTGGTCGAGGCCTTTAGCGTTTACGCCGGAAAGGTCATGGAGTTTACCCCGGCCGAGGCCCTGTCGGCCCAGGGCTTAAACCGCCTGACGGCCGTCATCATGCTGGCCTTTTTTGGCCTCTGGGGCTGGCTTTACTTGACCAGGCTCATTCGCCGCGAAAAAATTTCCGCCCCGCCAAAACCCTAAGATCGGCCCACTCCTTCCCGCCCCTCGCGGGGGGACCCCAATTCGCCGCTCACGAAAGCCGCTTATAACCGAGATTTCCAACCTTGGATTTTTTTTGGGCCGATTATCTGGCCCCAATTCGCCCGGGCGCGATTTAGGCGTCACCGTTTCCTTGGGGCCAACTCCCTTGGGCCAATTTTCCCTTGGCCCGGGGCCCCCCCCGGCCTGGCCCAGGGAATTCGGCCCGGCTTTTAAGGCAAGTTTTACTAAACCCATGTCCCTTCTGGGCGATTATGGTATACTTTCGTTTTAGAAAATTACCCCTTTTCTCCATTGAGCGAGGCCAAGCGTGCTTGCCATCATCGACTACCAAGCGGGAAACCAGACCAGCGTCAAAAGGGCCCTGGATCACCTGGGCATTCCCTCCCAAATCACCTCCGATCCCAAAGTTCTAATGAAGGCCCTGGGGCTTATCTTCCCGGGGGTCGGGGCGGCCGGGCAGGCCATGAAAGTTTTGTCCAAGTCGGGCCTTGACCGGGTCATGATCGAGCTGACCTCCCAGGGCCGACCCATGCTCGGCATCTGCCTTGGTTGCCAGATTATGCTTGAATATAGCCAAGAAAACGATACCCAGACCCTGGGGCTCTTTCCCGGCCAAACGGTCATGTTCCCGGATAACTTACTCGATTTTGACCAAAGGCCCATCCGGGTACCGCATATGGGCTGGAACACGGTCGCCTTCAAAAAACGCAGTCCCCTTTGGGAAAACCTTGAACCCACCGACCAGTTTTATTTCGTCCATAGCTATTACCCCAATCCGGCCAAGGAACTAATATTGGGGGTCACTTGGCACGGCCAAGATTTTTGTTCGGTCTACGGCCGGGAAGGCCTTTGGGCCTTGCAGTTTCATCCGGAAAAAAGCGGGCGTCCGGGCCTGACGATCCTTAAAAACTTTTTCCGCCACTGCCTGGAAGGGGAGAAAAACCTTGCTAAGTAAGAGAATCATTCCCTGCCTGGACGTAAGGGACGGCCTTTTGACCAAGGGCATTAAGTTTCAGGAAAATATCGATCTGGGCGATCCGGTGGCCGCGGCCAAACGCTACTATGAAGAAGGGGCCGACGAGATAGTTTTTTACGACATCACGGCTTCGGCCGAAGGCCGGGGCATATTTTTGGACGTGGTCGAAAACGTGGCCAAATCGATTTTCATTCCCTTTAGCGTGGGGGGCGGGCTTTCCTCGGTAGCGCAGATGAGGGACGTCCTTTTGGCCGGGGCGGAAAAGGTCTCCATTAATTCCTCGGCCGTAAGGGATCCCAAATTAATCTCCCAAGGGGCCGAGGCTTTTGGTTCCCAAGCCGTGGTTTTGGGCCTGGACGCCAAAAAAGTCCCGGTTACCGAGCTCATACCCTCCGGGTACGAGGTGGTCATAAACGGCGGCCGGGTGCCCACCGGCAAAGACGCCTTGGCCTGGGCCGTTTTGGCCGAAAAACTCGGGGCCGGGGAGATCTGCCTTAATTCCATCGACGCCGACGGGACCAAAGACGGTTACGAATTAAACATAACCAAAATGATCGCCCAAAACGTCAGGATACCGGTCATCGCCTCGGGCGGCGCCGGAAAACCGGAACATCTCTACGACGCCCTAAGCCAAGGCCAAGCCTCGGCCGCCCTAATCGCCTCCATCGTCCACTATAACCAATACGCCATGCGGGAACTCAAGGAATTTTTACGGGCCAAAGGCCTTCCGGTCAGAATCGTCTAAAAAAATTTTCTTCTCGCCGGATTCTCAATCGTCCTTAAACCATTAGCCTTTTTATTACAAAACCCACTCCAAACAGCTCCCCAAAAAGGTTCAGCCATGACCAAAACCGCCAAAAAGAGCCCCGCGAAGTCGCCCACCCCACCTTTCGCCAATGCCACCTTGGCCAACGCCTCATCGCCAAGCGTAATAAATTCCAGCATTACCCTCCTAATCATGGAATGCGGGGACATCACCCTGGAAAAGGCCAATAAAACCCTGGGTTTTGGTCCCATGTTCATGGAGGCGGGAGCTTTTAGCGAAAATGAGGCCATCGTCATCGACATGGTTAACCAGCCCCAAAATCTCGATCCCCTACACTTCCCCTACATGGGCCTGATCGTGACCGGATCGATTGAAATGGTCTCCGCCCCGAGGCCCTGGGCCGTAAAGGTCTTGTCGTTCCTCGAAACGACTTTCCGGCTGGGCATCCCCACCCTAGGCATTTGCTGGGGCCATCACGCCATAGCCCAGGTGGCCGGAGGCCGGGCCGGCTACCATCCCAAGGGTATGGAACTGGGAAGCCACGAAATAATCCTGGAGCCCGAGGCCCAAAATCACCCCATGCTCTATGGCCTGCCGCAAAAATTCCCGGCCTACGAATCCCATAGCCAAACGGTCATAGACCTTCCCCCGGGGGCCAAAATCCTCGGCCGCTCCCAACACGACCCCCACCAAATTCTCTCCTACGGCAGCCTCACGCTCACCTGCCAATTCCACCCGGAATTTACCGCCCCCTTCATGGAAGACTTACTCGCCGACATGGAAGATTACCAACCCTCGCCCGACGTTCCGCCCGGCGTGGTTTTGGGCACCGTTCCCAACGAAACCAACCCCTCCAAAACGCTCATCCGTAGGTTTTTTGAGCTTTGCTTCCAAAACCAATTAGGCCCGCCCCATTACCGCTTCGCCCCTAACTACATCCGCAGCCGAAGTTGACTGTTTGGTGACTAAGCTCCCCGGGCCGCCAAAACCCCTGGGAGGCAAAAAATCGGCCGAATTTTAGCCCAAAGCCCCTCGGACCCGCGGCGCCGCGGCCTTTCTTTAATTCTCATAGGTCGCGGTTATTTTTTTTAGATTCTGGTGAAATTTTTTAAAGGGACGGAGGCCAAGCAAAGCTCCACCTTGGGGCGATTTGGGGCCTTCGCGGCTTAGCCCTGCCAAGAAAAACTTGGGGGGTTTTTCTGGCCAGTTCTCCCCACGCTCCGCCCGACTAAGCTAAATCAAGAGGGTTTTCGCCTGGGGAGACTTAGGTTTTGAGAGCTTGCGGCTTATGGCCAAAAGGCCATGGAGGCGCCCATTTTTTGGAGCTCGTCCTTGGGGATTAAGATCTCGGCCGGGCCAGTGACATAGCCCCAGGATTCGTAGGAGCTAAGGTCCACGCGGAGGCCCTCCGGGGTGAGGTAAACGTTTCCGCCCATGTCGTCAAAATCCGTGGTGGGGTCGGTCCAATTTTCGGGCAAGGGCGAGGCGGGGCCAAAACCGTCTTTGGGGCAATCGGCCCTGTCATACAAAACGGGGAGAGTTGAGCCCCCTTGTTCCATTTTACAATACGAATTAGCCAAGTAGGCCCATAACTTTTGATAACTGGTTTCTCCTTGGGGAAAAATATCCGAGGAATCGATATTTCGCAGTTCTTTGGTGTTTATGTTGATAGCTTTAACTAAATTTTCTGGACGATTTAAACCGGTGAGAAAATTTCCATACATAACCAGGGATATAACCTCCGGACTGGCCGAAAGAACCTTGAAAGAAGACTGAAAAATCATGATATCGCTTAGGTCTTCCGGGCAAGTTTCTTGGCCTTCCAGTTTCTCGTCCATCATCGCCAGGGACTGGGCGATGGCGCTTTCGTAAATATCGATAAATATTGACTTTACGTAGTCGTCGAGTTCGGGGCTACCTAAGTTTACCGGATAAGTCACCGAGACATAGGCCGTCAGATCGCATTGTTTTGACTTAAGCGTAAGGCTTAAGGCCTCGGCCGAGACGTTGGGTAGATTGGGGGCATAGGCGTTGGGTAACTGGAAGTCGTCAAGCCTAAAATTGTCTTCCTCGCCACCAAAAGACGTAAACCCGTCAAACTCAAACTCCTCTTCGTCCGAGTCGCCGGAGATCGGGGCGTTGATGTCGTAAGCGTCAAAGGAATATCTGTCTTGGTCGATTGGCGGTTGGCCAAAGGCCAAGGCCTGACCGAAAAAAAATATAAGCGAGATTAAAAAAAGTAAATTTTTCATGCATATTCCCATTTTGATGATGGTTACGTTGGAGAGCCGAAATAATGGGCCAAAACCCGGGGTTTGGCCCCGGTCCTTTATGGGCGGACAAAGTTTTAAGCCTATTCGCGCCCTACGGCCAAAAGATATCCCGGCGATAAGAAATCCAAGCGGTAAAATATCCAGGCGATAAAATATCCAGGCGCTAAAATATCCACTCGATCGGGGGGGGGAAATTTTTTTGGCCGGCCCAATTGGCCGGCTTATTTCGCCCGCCTAATTCCGGCTTACCAATAGGCTTTCGAGGCGCCCATCTTTATGGCTTCGTCTTTGGGGACTAAAACTTCCGTGGGGCCGGAGGCGTAGCTCCAGGATTGATAGGCGCCAAGGCCAACGTGGAGGCCTTTAGGGGAAAGGTAAACGTTTCCGCCCAGAGCTTGGAAGTCCACGCCGGGGTCCGTCCAGGCCTCGGGCAGGGCCGCGGAGGGGCCAAAGCCGTTTTTGGGACACTCGGTTTGGCCATAAAAAACGGGCAGGGTTGAGCCGCCTTGGTCCATTTTACAGTAGGCGTTAGCCAAGTAAGGCCACAACTTTTTAAGGCTGGCTTGTTTTTGCGGAAAGAGGTCAGACAAATATACTTCGCCGGCGGTTTTTATGTCTATTATTTTAGCTCTTGTGTGATTTATTGGGTGAAAATAACCGGTTGAGACATTTACATAAGTAATTAACGATATGATATTAGGATTAGTCTCAATAATCTTAAATGAAGACTGATAAATTACGGTATTGGAAATTGATTGAGGACAAGTTTCTTGATCCCGCATTTTCTCATCCAACCACTCAAGCGCTTCTTTAATCGCGTCGTCAAACATGTCGTCATACATCGTTTTTACGAATTTGTCCGCGGCCAGGTTACCCAGGTTAACCGGATAAGCCAAGGAAACGTTGGCCGTCAAATCGCAGCGTTTTGGCTTAATGGTTAGGCTTAAAACTTTGGCCGAGACGTTTTTGAGCTTAAGATCATAGGCGTTGGGCAACTTGAAGTCGTCAAGCCGCAGATTGCCTTCTTCGTTATCCGGGGACATAAAACCGTCAAACTCGAATTCGTCGTCTTCCGAGTCCTTGGGGACCTGGGAATTGACGTTGTAATCGTCGGTGACGTATTTTTCCGGGTCGATTTTCGGCAGGCCCAAGGCCAGACCCTGACCGAAAAACATTAAAAAAGCGGTTAACAAAAGAATTTTTTTCATGTCGGTTCCGTTTATGAGTAAAAGGGTTTAAGCCCTCGAAACCCTAAGGGGCCCACGGGGGGGTTATTGGCTGGTCCTTGGCGGGCCTCGGCGGGGCGTTAATGGGCCTTGGCGGCCGTTTGGAACTCCATTTGGGAGAAAAACTGATCATAGCGCGAAGTTCCCTTAAAAACCAGAGGCGATAACGTTCTTATCGATGGGATTGGGCATATTTCCCAGATCAAAATTTCGCCCATGGGGTAAAATTTCGCCCTCGGCCAAAATTTCAACCCAACCAAGCCGCCCCAAAGGCCCAGGCCTTTAGGGCGGCCCAGGCCTGGGCCCCCGGGTCAAGGGAGGTAGCGCGTTTGGGACAAAACTTTCCAATGGCTACCCTCGGCCATGGGTAAGTCGAGGTCATAATTTTATTGGTCAAAAATTATTTTATACAAGCGGGCGTCAGAAATTTGATCATGTTTCATCTTTAGTTTTACTTAGTTATCGGAGATTTTTCGTCACCTTCCGGACAATTTGGTTAAGTCTATTGTCTTTTTTTGGTTGGCACAAAAATTTTTATTATTGGCACAAGGCTACTATGTTCCAAATAAAAGTTAGTTATTTCCAATAAAATCATAGTAGTTATCTATTAAACGCACTAACTACAGAGTGTCTTTTTTTTGATAATTTGACAAAATTAATAATTTCACGAATTTTTTTCTTGAAATTTCGGTCGAACTTATGGTAGATTGCGATGGTGTTTGCATAATTTGAATTCTCGAATTTAGCGACACGCTTCCGTAACGGCCTTAACCTTTGATTACGTTGGTTTAACGGTTCATTAGTCGAGCAAATCCGTCTCTAGCCAAACGATCCCGCCTCAAACGCGCCCGGGATTCTCCGCTACTGACCTATTCCGGGGCATCTTTGTTGGACAGCTACTCGTTATTTTCTCACGAAAAACCAAATCACAATCTGGCCATATCCGTTAATTTATCGGCAAATATTGGGGACTCCATCCCTCCGCGCCAATCCGCTTATGCTAGGACGGGAACAAATGGGGTCCATTCTGGCTTTGTCTTTCTATACAGGTGCTTTTGGTCCGACCTGACAGGACCAGTTTGATTTCAGCGCCCCTAAAGGCGCCTTCGCTTCTTGGAGTTATGTCTCATGAAAACGATTTATGTTGGGAATTTACCCT
>JAITLH010000071.1 GCA_031277995.1 Deltaproteobacteria bacterium | reverse complement strand
GTTTTATTTGTTGGGGCGGGCAATTTTCAGGGGGTTATTTTTAGGGGGGAGATGGGCTTGGGGGCCGTTTTGGACTGTTATGGGGTATTTTGGTAACTTTTGGGTTTTTGAAAGGCGGTTTTCGGGGCTGGTCGGATTCCCAAAAAGAGCCCCGATCGGGTTGATTTTTCCCGTTTCGGTTGACAATCCTGGGTTCTCTTTGTAAAGTAAACCGTAAACCGGAATCGACTTTGGGATTTGGTTTTTTTCGTCTCGTAAATAACCAATCCGGAATATGTATAATTGGCTTATATGGCCTACAAAAATTAAAACGGTTCTTTTTTAGTAAACTTTCTTTAATTTAGTTATAAATTAAGGCCGCGATCTTTTCCGCGTAATTAGCTTTGGCCCCCGGCCGCCGCCAATGGAGCGCCGGGGTTATCAAACCGCTTAAGGCGGGAGGGGTTTTTTACGGATAGGGGGGCCCAGGCCCGATCGTTATTTTGCCGTATTTTGCCGTTGGGCGCCAAAAGTCGATAACGGTTGATTAATCACTCTGGCCCAGGCCGGGGTTTTTTTACCTTTTTACCGGGCGCGGTCGGCTTTGGAATTAATTATGGCTTCCCGCCGGGGGTGGGTAAACCCGGGCCTTTTTACGGGGCGAGGTCGTTTTTGGAAATAATTATGGCTTCCCGCCGGGGGTGGGTAATCCCGGGCCTTTTTAACTTTCCTTCAAATAAGTTCGAAAATGGGTTAAGTCCGAGGGGACCAACGATTTCCAAGAAATGAAAGACATAATGGCTTATAAAAAAAATTTTCCGGTTCCCAAAGACTTAACGGCCGCCAATTTTGGGCTTGGCGGCATGGGGTCCGCCAAGGGCCAAGGCCCGCCGGCTTTGGCGGCCCGGGCCCTGGTAAGAAAGGCCTTGGCCGCGGTTTTTCTGGCCGGGTTTTTCGCGGTTTTTTCGGGGGCGCTTTGGGCCCAGCCGGCGGTTTTTAATCGAGCCTATAGTCATTTTTCCGAAAGGGAAGGCATTTCCGACGCCCTTTCCGGGTTCGCCAGGGCCTATGGGCTAAGGGCCATCGTGTCGCCCTTAATAACCGGGACCATTAGCGGCAATTTCGAAAACGTCGAGCCGCTTTTGTTTTTGGACGGGCTGCGTTCGGCCTTTGGCGTCAACTGGTACCTATTGGGCTCGAATATTTATTTTTTCCACGAATCCGAGTGGACCACCAAGACTTTTTACCCCAGAAACATGAATCCCGAGGCCATCGCCAATAGCCTTCGCGGCACCGCTTCGGTCTCGACCCAGTTGCCGCCAAAGGTTTCCGGGAAGGGCCTGGTTTTGGAGGGCCCGAAAAGTTACATAGAGGCCTTGGAAATAGACGCCCTGGCCATTGACGATCGGCCCAGCTCGCCCAATTTGGTCATGCGGGTCTTTAAACTTAGACACGCCCAGGCCGACGACTTTACCATCTCGAGCGCCGATCGATCGGTTACCATTCCCGGGGTGGCCACCATTTTGGCCAACATGATTAGCGGGAACCAGGGGGGCTCGGGCGTGACCGTGGAAACCAGGCCCTCCTCGGTTGGGGCTTTGGGGGGCCAGGGCTTGGCCAGCCAAGGAGCGGAGCCGGCGGCGGCCCCGCCGGCCCAAAGGGTCCCCGGCCAGGTCATGGCCGAACCCAGGATTAACGCGGTTTTGGTCTATGACTACTCGGATCGCATGCCTTATTACGAGTCGGTCATTAGGGATTTGGACCGGGAAGTTCACCTAGTTGAGATCCACGCGGCCATCGTGGACGTCAACACCAATTTTAGGCGCGATTTGGGCGTCAATTGGCAGGGCGTGGCCACGCCCGGGGACATGTCCATCGGCGTTGACATGTCAACCGATTCCACGCCCTTTGACACCTTGCCCGTCCAGGGCCAACCGGCCGGGCAGGGGGCCACCGTTTCCACCGTTTACACCCAGGGCCCAAATTTTTTCGTGGCCAGGATCCAGGCCTTGGAGCAAGAGGGCGAGGCCCGCTTACTGGGGAGACCCTCGGTTTTGACCATGGACAACCAAGAGGCCACCTTGGAAAACACCACCACCTACTACATCGAGGTGGCCGGCTACCAGACCGTGGATCTTTTTAGGGTTGACGCCGGAACCATTTTGCGGGTCACCCCCCACATCGTGGAAGGCCGCCCAGGGGAGCCCTCTTCCATTCGCCTAAACGTCACCGTCCAGGATAGCCAGGATTCCGAGGCCGGGAGTTCCATGACCGCCAGCATGGCCATCCCGCCGGTCAAGCAAACCAGAATCACCACCCAAGCCCTCATACAAAATGGCCAAAGCTTACTGATTGGGGGCTATTATTTTGAAAGTAAACAAAATACCGAAGCGGGCGCCCCGCTTCTAAGAAAAATACCGCTTTTGGGTAGGCTTTTTAAGTCCACGTCAGATTCAAACGAGCAGATGGAGCGCATGGTCTTGATTACCCCCAGAATCATCAGGCTCGGCGACATTCAGCAATTGCCCTCCCATCTCGATGACGAGAGCTTTGCCAGGAGCCCCACCCAAACCGACTATGAACCCAGGGTCCCAAAACCCAAGGGCGGCTGCGCTGGCTTATGACCCAAAGCCTTGAATGGAGGGTAATCGCCGGCCCCAATTTGGGCGCCTCGATAGCCCTAGGGGTTGGCAAAACCATCATCGGTTCGGGTGACGAGTCGGATCTGATCCTGCGGGATCGAAGCGTCCGCCCCAAACATTTGGAGCTTGAAATCAACCTTTCCGGCCCGGGGACCTTTATGGTCCTGGCCAAACCCCTGGACGGCCAAACTAGGTTGGACGGACAAGTCTTGGAGGCCCTTGGCCGCGAGGTGGGCCCGGGGCAAGTGATTTCCCTGGGTTTTTCGGCCCTGGCCTACGGACACTCCGAAAGCGATTTCGAGGGGGCCGAGCTGGTCCCCTTGGCCTACGCCCGATCGCTGGCCCCGGAAATAGCC
Source organism: Deltaproteobacteria bacterium (assembly GCA_031277995.1). Taxonomy (GTDB): domain Bacteria; phylum Desulfobacterota; class Desulfarculia; order Adiutricales; family Adiutricaceae; genus JAIRNQ01. Next base: position 5,057 of record JAITLH010000071.1, on the reverse strand, counting down.
GCCGAGGAACCCAAGGAAAAGGCCCAGGAAGACCAAGGGGAGGGTGAGGGCGAAACGGAACCCACCGTGGGCGCCCTTGATTCCAAAACGGACGAGGGAGCGGGCGAAGTCGAAGAAGAAGAACGGCCGGCGGCCGTTTTGGAAAAGCCGCGGAAAAAATCCAGGGTGGGTTTACTGGGCCTGGTTTTGGTCGTATTGGCTTTGCTTTTGTTGGTTTTTGGCCCGGCCAGAAAGGATCAAGTGGGGGAGGAACTGACCGATCTTAAGGCCTTACTCCAAAGTAACGGTTTTGAAACCCTCGAGGTGACTAGGATGGGTAGCGGCCTTGAGGCGTACGGGGAGCTGGAAAGCGACGCCGAGTTGAGCCGATTGGTGGAACTGGTCAAGGGCCGACCCAGTAAGGTGTTTTTGAGGATTTCGGTAAAAAAGGACCTTTTGGAAGCCGGCCGTCAAGCCTTGAATTCCTACGGTTTTTACCCGTCCCTTTTCTTTGACGGCGAGGGGCGGCCCACGGTGACCGTCTACATGCTAGACCAGGCCGTGGAGGACAAGGCTTTTGAGGACTTGGCCAAAGACGTCCCGGCCTTGGAGCCCGTCAAGGCCGTGATTCACCGAGACGTTTTGGAACCCGTTTTACTCCAGGAGCTGTCGGCCGCGGGGTTGGCCGACATCATGGTCACTTTTCGGGAGGGCTTTTTGGAACTGGGGGTTGGTCCCGGCTTTGAAAAAGGCCGCGCCTTGGCCCAGACCTTTAACAAAATAGCCGGCCGGATGGGCGTTCCGGTGGTTTATACCCTAAACGCCGAAGGGGTCCCGGCGCTCGATGGGAGCGGCCCGATTATCCAAGCCGGCGGGGGCGTAACTCCCTCGCCCTTACCCCAACAAAGCGCCCCGGTCATCGCCCAGGTGGAACCCGAAAACCCCAACGATCCGGCCTCGTTTTTGGACGTGGTGGGGGTGACCCTGACCCCGATGAGGTTTGTCAGTACCCGGGACGGCCAAAAGCTATTTGAGGGCAGCGCTTTGCCGGGCGGCTGGGTCATTACCACCATTGAGTCCCGGACCCTAACCCTGGCTAGGGAAGACGAATCGCTGGTGGTCGTTTTGGGCCAGGAATAAAAAAAAGCTCCCGGATGGTTGGGGAGTATTCGTAAGTTTTTTAATTGGCGGTTTGGTTCGTTTTTTTTGGGGACCGGGCGGTCAGGCGCGAACCCCGTAACATTTAGATTTGGAGGTCTAAAAATGAGCGAAGAGGAAAAGTCACCTTGGGATGCTTTAAGCTCCGAAGAACCGACGGAAACCAAGGCCCTTAGGGAAGAAGTCTCCGAACTGGACTCGAAACTAAGAACCGTCATCGACCAAGGGCTCCCCGTGGACGAGTTTCCCGTCTACAAGGGCCTAAAAACGGCCACCGAGGCCGCCTTGGACATAGTGGACAAGAAAAAGGTCAGGTAGCGAAAAAGGCCAAGCCGCTTGGCCCAGGGCCAAGGGCCCGCGGCCGGTCGCGTGCGGAGGGTCATTTCGCAAAACAGCGGGGGCGATCCCCATGGAGGTTTCCAAGTGTCCGATTTGAAAGAATTAGCTAAAAACCCGGCCAAGTTAGGCGAATGGCCGGCCATACCCAAGCTAGTTGAGATTGGCCTTTTTGGCGCCCACAACGGGCAAATGGGCGGGGCCCTGGCTTTGTTTCAAGGCCTTTTGCAGGCCTCGCCGGAGCTTATCCCGGCCAAGCTGGGCATGGCCTTTATCGATTTGGTCACCAACCAGTTCGACAAGGCCGAAGCCGCCATCAGGGAAGTTTTGACCAAAAAGCCCGATCATCCCGAGGCCTTGGCCCTTTTGGGTTTGGACTTGGCCCTTTCCGGTCGGCAGGAAGAAGCCGAGCCCATTTTGGTCGAGGTGGCCAAAGGCTCCGGGGCCGCGGCGGAATTGGCTAGGTTCTTACTGACCGGTCAATGATCCCCATGCCCCGTAAGCCATACATACCGCCCAGCCGCCTTGGGGAAAAAATTTTCTGGGTAAAACTCGCCCTTCTCGCGGCCATGACGTTCGCGGCTTTTTGTTTGACGGCTTGCCAAAGCGAGCTTTATTCGGGCTTAACCGAGCAAGAGGCCAACGGCATGTTGGTTTTGTTGTTGTCCCAGGACTTTGACGCGGCCAAGGTCGATAATGGCAAGGCCGGGTTTTCCCTGACGGTGGACGAAAAACAGATGGCCGTGGCCTTGGAACTTTTGACCACCAACGGGTTTCCCCGGACCAAGCACGAAAGCATGGGCACGGTTTTTTCCGGTCAGGGCATGATCTCCACCCAGACCGAGGAACAGGCCCGCCTTTCCTACGCCTTGGCCCAGGAACTCTCCGAGACCTTTTCCAGGATCGACGGCGTTTTGACGGCCCGGGTCCACGTGGTTTTGGCCGCCCGCGACCAAAGCGGCACGCTTTCTAGCCCGGCCACCGTGGCCGTGGTCATAAGGCATTTGCCGGAATCCCCGGTGGTTAACCTAACCCCAAAGATCAAGGAAATTAGCGCCAAAAGCGTTCCCGGCTTACTGGAAAACGGCGTTTCCATCATGCTGGTCCCGGTCAGAATCGACGTGGTTCTCCCGACCGTCACCAAGGGGAGCGCCTTAAGCCTGCCCCAAACGGCCGGGCTGGTTTTATTGATATTGGCCCTGGGCGTTTTGGTTACCCGATCGCTATTAAAGCGCCGCCGGGGCAAAGCCCAAGAGCCCGGCTAAGCCCATGGATGATTTTTTTCGAGAGCTAGTCAAAAACCCCCCTTTGCTGGAAGCCGTGGTGGCCTTTAACTTAGCCAACCACGCCCCGGGTAAGGTCCAAATCGACCCGATCCTAGGCGATGGCCAAGCTGGCTTAAATGGCCCGCTCCAGGCCTTGGTCGCCTCGGAGGTTAAGAAAAACCCCAAGCTGAGGCGGTTTTTTCCCGGTGGGGACGCCTTGGGGGATTTTTGGGACTTTGGCCCGGAGCCCTTAAGGTTAACGCTTTTAAGCGACGCTGATTTTGGCCAACTGGCCCTACGCTTTGGGGCGGCCGTTTGGGGGGAAGTTTTGGCCAAGGCCGTGGACGCCAAAACGGTCAGGGCCTTAAAGGCCAATTTGGGCGAGGAATTACTCGACTGGGCCGTTGACCGGGGGCGCTTTTGGCTGGGCGATTTGGGCGATTTTTATCGCCAAAGCCCAATGGCCCCCCAAGACCGGGAGGGCTTAAGGCTAAGCGGCCTTGGGGCCATTAACGTGGCCTGGAGCCCTTTGCCGCCGGGCTTGGCCGCCAAAGTCGGCGGCCGGGTGGTTGCCGAAAGCCAAATGCCCAATTTGGGGGGCCATTTGCCCGCCAATTTGGCCGCCAGGACCTTCGCCCGGCTGAAAAATTTACTTCTAACGGAGGTGGCCCCCTCATGGCGGCCTTGTTTTTCCTAAACGGCCAAGCCCCGGCCATTTTGCCGGGCGTGAAACTGGTCAAAGCCAACGAGGCTAACTTGTTTTTGGAGGCCCTCGAGCTGCGGGAAAAAATCGTGGCCAAGGGGGAGGCGTTAGCCAAGGCGGCCGAGGCGGAAAGGAAAAAACGATCCGAGGAAGGTTACCAAGACGGCCTGGCCGCCGGACGCGACGAGTACGCGCTTAAGATCATGGACACGGTCATGGCCTCGGTGGAATACTTGGAAAAGTTCGAAGTCGATCTGGCCAATATCGTCGAGGAGGCCGTCCGCAAGATTATCGGCGATCTGCCGTCCGACGAAGTGGTGGTGGGCTTGGTTAGAAGGGCCCTCAAAACCATGCGAGACGATCGCAAGATCTTGGTTAGGGTTTCGCCCGAGGATGAGTCCTCGGTTAGGAGCGCTTTGGTCGGGTCTTCCGAGAGCTGGTCCTCGTTTTTGGACGTTCGGGGCGACGGGCGGCTTTCCCGAGGCGACTGCGTACTGGAAAGCGATCTGGGCGTGGTCGAGGCCAGCGTCAGTACCCAGCTAAAAAATCTCTCCGAGGCGCTAAAAAACTCCATCCGCTCCAAGGATTCCGGCGATGGTTTTTGAGTTTGGGAAAAAGGCCGAGCCGAAAGCCGCTCGGGGCTTGGCCCCGCGGCTTTTGGCCGGAGGTTTGACCGATGGCGCTTGAATACGTTGGAAAACTTTTATCCCACGCCGTTAGGGACGTTACCACCATCGAGGTGCGCGGGCGCGTCGAGCAGGTGGTGGGGACGATCATTAGGGCGGTGGCGCCGGGGGTCAAGGTTGGGGAGATTTGCGTTTTAAAAAACCCCTGGGACGGCTGGTCTCTTAAGGCCGAGGTGGTGGGCTTTTTAAAGGACTCGGCCCTCTTGACGCCTTTGGGCGAACTCCAGGGCATTTCCCCGGAAACGGAGGTCACCCCCACCGGAAAGATCCACTCGGTGCCGGTCGGGGACGCCCTTTTGGGGCGGGTTTTAAACGGGCTGGGGGAACCGGCCGACGGCGGGCCGCCTTTGGGGACCGTGGAGAGCTATCCGGTTTACGCCGATCCGCCCGACCCCATGAAAAGGCGCCTAATCGATCGGCCCTTGCCCCTTGGCCTAAAGGCCCTGGACGGTTTAATCACCTGCGGGGAGGGCCAGAGGCTGGGCATATTCGCCGCGGCCGGCGGGGGCAAAAGCACGCTCCTATCGAGTATCATCAAGGGTTCGGCCGCCGACGTTTGCGTTTTGGCCCTAATCGGCGAGCGGGGCCGTGAGGTCAGGGAGTTTATCGAAAGGGATCTGGGCCCCGAGGGCCGGGCCAAGGCCGTTTTGGTGGTCTCGACCTCGGATCGTTCGGCCATGGAAAGGCTTAAGGCCGCCTACACGGCCACGGCCGTGGCCGAGTATTTTAGGGACCACGGCCGCAAGGTCTTACTGTTGATGGACTCGGTCACCCGCTTTGGGCGGGCCTTGAGGGAAATAGGCCTGGCCTCCGGGGAACCCCCAACCAGGAGGGGTTTTCCGCCCTCGGTTTTTTCGACCTTGCCCAAGCTCATGGAGAGGGCCGGAAACTCGGACAAGGGCTCGATCACCGCTTTGTATACGGTTTTGG
>JAITLH010000054.1 GCA_031277995.1 Deltaproteobacteria bacterium | reverse complement strand
ATGTGGTTAAAGAAATTTAACTGACTAAAATATTGACTTTGCCTAGCGCTTTGAGTGCCCCCTCTCTCATGATTTTAGGCGAAATTTATCTACCTAATCCTCATTAACGCCGCGAGATCCCCATTAAAAACTTGGATCGTTTTTGTAATTTTTGTGACAACGCGATCTGGCCTGGTTTTTGGCTTTCCCGTGGGGCTGCCATCGCGAATTAAAAACCTGGCCAAATTATATCACAAAAATAATTTTTGTAATTTTTATGACAAAAATAACCGTTGTAATTTTTGTGACAACGCGATCTGGCCTGGTTTTTGGCTTACCCGTGGGGGCTGCCATCGCGAATTAAAAACCTGGCCAAATTCTATCACAAAAATAATTTTTATAATTTTTGTGACAGAAATAAGCGTTGTAATTTTTGTGACAACGCGATCGGACGTGGTTGTGGGCTTACCCGCGGGGCTGCCATCGCGAATTAAAAACCGGGGTAATTTTTATGACAAAGAGGTTAGGCGTAAGCCGTTGGAATGCTTGTGAAAGTTTTCGTCGTTGAAGGGGAATTATTGGATTGAAGGCGGCGCGTTTTTTTTTAGCCGGCTTGAAATCGTTGTCTTGCGGGGGCGGGTTACTCGGCATGGCGTTATTGGGTTAAGGGCCATGGGCGGGCTATTAAAGGCCAAGTGGGCTTTGGCGATGGGTGGGGCCGATTAAGCGGGGGGAATTGAAATCGAAATTTTTCGTGGGTAAAAAAATAATTGTTTACTTTGTTTTTACCTAATTGAGCTTTTTTTATTTTGGCGAAGGAAATTTTAAGGTGACTGTCAAGGCGTTTAACTATGAAATAATTTTGTTTGATTTTTTATCGTTTTTATTGGTGTATAAAAGTTAAATAGTCCATTGGTTAAGTACCAAGCGCTAGGTTTTGTTCGGTTGGCGTTGGGATTGGAAGTGGGCGGGGTTGGGGATAGGGCGCTGGGTTTTCGCCCGGGGCTGTCCATAATTGGGCGGGTCTTTAGGCGGTAACTTGGGGCAATAAATCCCAATCAGTGGTGGAAACGTTTGAGAGGCGGTCCTGGCGCATCGCCCAGATGGGTTCTTGGGCGCCCTGGACGGAGAACTTGATGGCGTTTCGGCCGTAACGTCCGTTTATTTGGTCCATGGCCCGCATGAGGTTGTCCGATTGCCCAACCCACGGGGCCGGGGGCAGTAAGGAGGGCAGGGGGGATTTCTTTTCCCGTAAATCCAAAAGCATGATCCCGGCCTTGCGATAGCCCGGGCCGGGTATGAATGAGTGCCTTAGGGCGCCGATGGCGGCCTTTACGAAGTCGGCGGTGGAGGAACTGGGCCGGCTCAAAGTGACCGTGGCTCCGGTGTGGCAGGGGTTTTCAACGTAGCGGCCGGTACTGACATAAACCGAAACCGTCCCGGCCAAAAGCCCTTCTTTTCGAATTTTTTCCCCGGCCACGGCGCAGTGGTAGGCGATGGCCTCGGATAGTTCGTCAACCGAGGTCACGGCTTGGGCAAAACTCCGACTGCTGACCATGGTTTTTCTGGCCACGGGGGATAAGTCGTCTTCCACGCATTGATAGCCGCCCAGTTCCAGGACGGTCCTTTCTAGGGTTACGCTAAAAAGTTCCGCGGCTTTGCGGTGATCGAGATCCCTAAGATCCCTGGCCGTTTTTAAGCCCATTTTTGAAAGCCTGGCCGAGAGCCTATGGCCCACGCCCCAAACGTCCTCCAGGGGGGTTTTGGCAAGCAGGTCTTCCAGGAGCCCGGAACCCAGCTCCAGCTTTAAAACCGGACCGATTTTTTTGGCCCAGTGGTTGGCCAGCTTGGCCAGGGTTCTTGTGGGACCTAGGCCAACCCTGACCGGTATGCCAACCCATTGCCCGATGCGTTTAAGTAACGTCTGGCCGACTTCTTCCGCCTGGGCGGCCAAGGCGCCGTAAAACGGGATGAAGGCCTCGTCGATGGAATACTGGACTATCTCCGGAACCACCGATTCCATGGTCATGGCCACCCGCCTGGAGATGTCACCGTAAAGAGCGTAGTTTGAAGAAAAAACCGCCACCCCGGCTTCAAGCAAACGGTCTTTGGATTTAAAGAAAACCTCGCCTCTCTTAAAGCCCAGGGCCTTGGCCTCGGGGGTTATGGCCACGACGCAGCCGTCGTTATTGGATAAAACCACCACGGGCCGGTTAGCCAGATCCGGGCGAAAAATCCGCTCACAGGAGCAGTAAAAGCAGGCGCAATCCATGAGGGCCCATAACTTTGGCTTAACTTTTGGTTTTTGGTCACCTTTGGTTGGCGCGGTCATGGATAATCCTAAAATAACTGATATTTGAGCGTAAGGTAGCGAATTTAACCTAGCGCCAAGGCCCGTTTGGGTTAACGGACAACCGTAGCGCCTTTGGGTTAGCCCATATTATCATACCTCGCGAAAATAAACCGTAAACCCCTCCCCGAGTGGCTAAACCGGCCGCCGGGCGTACCAAGAGCCAAAAAGAGTTTAGTAACCGATACGAGCGGCGAAGCGGCATGGAAGTCACTGATAGCCAACTGGAGAATAGGATTAAAACGTTTGCATATTATAGGCAATAAATTAATATTATTAAAATTATATTTAAATTTTTAGAATTAAATATAACTATAATTATGTAATTTATCAAGTGGCAATCACTTTTATTAAAGTAAAAAAGAGAATTATTACATAATAATTAACTATTGTCTCATGGTTAAAGCTTAAACATCGTTTAACTACGAAATTTTTCCATAAATATGGGTCAAGCGAGGCTTAGAAAAACTTTAAATTTACAGTACCTTTAGCCAATGAAAGGTGCTATAATGAACGATGGGTTTCGTTTGGTGCCCGGTTTTTCGGCCGTTGGCGCGAAAAATTTTTTTTCTTTGCCAGGTCCCGTATTCGCGCGACGCGATTTTATTTTCGCCGGTTTGGTCAAAGCTTTTTGGTTTGGTTAAAAAAGAGACGGTTTTTTTCGATGGCATTTATCGCGGGCATTTATCGATGGCCTTGCTCGCGGGCATTTAACGAGGGGGATTGATCGCGGCGACGGCGCCGGTTTTTGGATCGGGCCGGCTTTTCGCGTCAAGGTATTTTCCGGGGTTATGTAAAAAACGTTTGGAGGATGGCGATGGGCCGGTTAGAGGATTGTCTTCCGCTGGCCGAGCGCGGAGACCTCGAGGCTCAGTTTGAACTCGGCTGGGTTTACGCCGAAGGCAAGGAAGTTGATTTAAACTATACCGAAGCGGTTTACTGGTGGAGTTTGGCGGCCAACGGTGGGCATAGCGAGTCGCAACATGTCCTTGGGAGGGCTTACGCCCAAGGTGTGGGCGTCGAGAAGGATTTAACCCAAGCGGTAATGTGGTGGAGTAAAGGGGCCAAAAACGGCAACCCGAAATCCCTGTATTTGTTGGGTAACGCCTATTTCAACGGCGAAGGGGTGGAAAAA
>JAITLH010000428.1 GCA_031277995.1 Deltaproteobacteria bacterium | reverse complement strand
GATAAAGCCGGGTTCACAAAAAAACCGCTCTCGCTTGGGCCTGAAAAGTCGGACGCGCCTTGAAAGCCTTCGCCAATTAAAAAAAGTAAATCGCCTGAGGCGTGAATATCGTTATTTTCCGTGACCGGCAGCCTATGGCCGGCCGAGGGCCAAGGTTGCCAAAATTTTCGGTATGGCTGGCCATGATGGCTGGCCATTAGGGCCGGTTTTGGCGCCAACCGTTTGGTAAATTCTTGGCCAATACTAAAGCCGGCCCCGCTAAGGCTATGGGCCAATGGGCGGGCCAATCGCTGGGCTGGGCGGGGCGCCAGGCTAATCGGGGCGCCAGGCTAATCGGCGGGCCTATTGCCAAAGTTTTAGTTTTTTTGATTTTTTTTTAGAGTAAATTAAACTCCTTGGGGTTTGTTTTGAGCGCTCTGGTTTGGGGTATCGGTTTATTTATCGTTTAAATTATTTTGGTTAAGGGCCCTTTGGGGTCTGATTATATTATTGAAAAAATGGCCGCGTTTATTTTCATTGGGGTCAATAATAATCCGGTTAAGGGTTGGGCGCCGCTTGGGGACTTAAGGCCAGGGGCCGGTTTTTTTTGGTTTATTTTTAGCCAAAAGGGCCAGGGTCATTGGGTTGGGGCGGCCACGCTTTGATTCTCCAAAGCCATTTGGTCTAAACGCGTTCGGAGTATGGAGATTTCTTGATAGGTCGAATCTATGTTTCGGCCAATGATTTCATTGGCCTGTCTGATTTCCGTGAGCTGGGATAAAAACTCGGTTCGGATCTCGCGTTGACGATCGTAGTCGCTTCGGTTGCGGCCGCAACCGGGAACGATGAGCGCGGCCAGAAGGAGGCTCAAAAGGGACATAAAAGCGAGAAATTTATTCATGCCAGATACCCGGGATTGGTTTAAAAAAAATGGGTTTGGACCTGGGGCCAAACGTGGGGAATTCAAGTAAAAACCTGGCCTTGGGCGAAAAAAAGACGATCGGCCCAAAATTTGGGCGCGTTTGGTTTAGGCTCCGGTATTGCCAGGGCCGGGGCTTTGAATGGCCCTGGCGGGGTTAGTATTGAAAATAAATAAAGGGCAAGACTCCGTCGGGGCCCATTTTGATAATCATTATAACCCAGAAAGCGCACCATAGGGAAAGGGCCGGGATGGATAGGCGCTCCTGGATTATGACCATGGCCCGCTGAAAGCCGTCCCCCACCCATTGGCCAAAGAAAGTCAAGGCCACTATGAACCAAACCATGATCGGGGCGCCTTGGCCGGGTTTGGCCAAATCGAAGGCGGCCTTGGCCACGTTGAGGGCCTGCTCAAAAGTCTCCGCCCTAAATAGAATCCACATAAAGCTTACAAAATTAATGGTAAAAAGAAAACCCCCCCACTTTTTTAATTCCTGGTGTTTGGGTTCGGGGATCTGCCACGTTTTAAAGCCAATGGCCCGCCAGGCCTTTTCGCGGCGGAGCCTTTGGTTAAAGACCAGGTGGGTAAAGCCCACGGCCAAACCGTGGCCTAAACCCCAGATAAGGTACCTTAGGTGGGCGCCGTGCCAAAGCCCGCCCAGGGTTTGGGTGATTATGACGTTTAAAAACTTCGATCCCCTTCGACTGCCGCCCAAAGGGATATAAAGGTAATCCCTTAGCCAATTGGACAGGGACATATGCCATCGCCGCCAAAAGTCCCTAATGTTGGTGACCAGGTAGGGCGAGTCGAAATTTTGGCCAACGTCAAAGCCCAGCATCATGGCCACGCCCTGGGCCATGTCCGAGTAACCGGAGAAGTCCAGGTAGATCTGGGCGCTGTAACCATAAATGCCGGCCAAGACCCCAAAGGCCGAATAACTCTCCGGGACTTGGAATACCCCCCGGACGATTTGTTCGGAAAGGTAACCGGAAAGGGTCACCTTTTTAAAAAGCCCGGTCAAGATAAGGACTATGGCCAGGTTAAGATCGGTGGCCTGGCGTTCCCTTAGCTGGGTAAAGAAAGGTTCGCTTCTCTGGATGGGGCCGGAAAGGACCGTGGGGAAGAAGGAAACGAAAAGAAGGGTATCCCTAAAGCTGGGGCGGGGTTTTTGGGGGGCTCGGTAGTGGTCGATGGCCAGCGACAAGCCCTGAAAGGTAAAAAAGGACAGGCCCACCGGATAGACGATTTGGGGCAGGCTAAAAAGGCTCTCCAAAGGGCCGCTTACCCCCAGCGACTCCAAGGTGGTTAGGAAAAACTCAAAGTATTTAAAAAAAACCAATAAGGTTAAGCAAAAAACTATGTCGCAAACCAAAATGAGTTTTCTGTGGTTTGCGAAACTAAGATCGGCCATCAGCCAAACGGCCACGTGGTTGGCCAAGGCCACGACCACCAGTAAAGGCAAAAATTTGGGGGCCCCGAGAAAGTAAAAAACCAAACTGGCCGCCAACAAAAAGTTTGGGTAAAGGGCGTCGTTAGCCCTAAGGCGCCAGTTCAAGACCAGAACCAAGCCTAAAAATATGGCAAAGTCAAGACTGGTAAAGGGCATCGGGTGAGGTTGGCCTTCCTGTGCGGGTGTGGTTCCTCAGGACGATCGTTAGCCCGAGTTAAGGTCCCTAAAATAAAACTGGCCTAAAAAACCAAAAAACCCCCGTTACGGAGGTTGGCTGGCGAAGCCCAAAATGAGGGGAATTGGAGGCGGCAGGCGGATTCGAACCGCCGAATAACGGTTTTGCAGACCGTCGCCTTAGCCACTTGGCTATGCCGCCTTTTCCCGGGCAGCGAATCGCGCTTTTACGCGGAACATTTGAGAATATTAACCAATCCACAAATATTTGTCAACGGCTTAAAAAAAGTCGCGAATATTCAAAGGATTTCTAGATACCTAACGATAAAAGTCCCATCAATAACGGCCGCGAGAAGATCCCTCTTCTCGCGGCCCGGGATTTTTTAAAGGGCGCCTTAGAATTTAAGCGAGGCCAAGCGTTGGGCGGCTTCCTTTAGCCTGGGAACTTCCTGGACCAAGGCGAAACGGACGTAACCCTCGCCCGACGGCCCAAAGCCGTTACCGGGGGTGGTGACTATACCTACTTGGTTTAGAAGCTTGGAAGCGAAATCGGCCGAGGTCAAGCCCTTGGGAACGCTGGCCCAAACGTAGAAGGTGTAATCGGTCTTAAGGACCTCGATGCCGGCATTTTTAAGGCCCTCGACCAAGATCCCCCGGCGCTCCCTGTAAAGCTCGCCCATCTGTTTGACGCAGTCCTGGGGACCCTCCAGCGCGGCCATTCCGGCCAACTGGACGGCTTGGAAAACGCCGGAATCGACGTTACTTTTAACCAGGCCCAGGCCCTTAATCAAAGTGGCGTTACCCACGGCCCAGCCAATGCGCCAACCGGTCATGTTGTAGGTCTTGGACAGGCTATGGAACTCCACGGCCACGTCTTTGCCGCCCGGGACTTCCAAAACGCTGGGGTGGGGTTTGTCCAGACAGGTGACGTCCGAGTAAGCCGCGTCCGAGGCCACGATCAATGAATGCTTTTTCGCGAATTCCACCAACTTGGCGTAAAACTCCAAACTGGCCGCGGCCCCGGTGGGGTTATTGGGGTAATTAACCCATATGATCTTGGCTTTTTTCAAAGCCTCAGGCTCGATGGCCCCCAAATCCGGCAAAAAGCCATTTTTGGCCAAAAGGGGCATATAGACGCTCACCCCCCCGGCGAATAGCGTCCCGCTCCGATAGACCGGATAGGAGGGTTCGGGTACCAAGGAAACGTCTCCGGGATTTAGAAAGGCCAAGGGAAACTGGGCCAAGCCCTCCTTGGACCCGATTAGCGAACAAACTTCCGTCTCGGCCACCACGTCAACGTTATAGCGGCGCTTATACACCCTGGCCACGACTTCCCTAAAGGCGTTCATGCCCGAATAAACCGGGTATTGGTGGTTGGCCTTATCCTCGGCCGCGACCTTTAACGCCTCGATAATGTGGGGCGGGGTGGGCCGATCGGGATCCCCCACGCCCAGGTCGATGATGTCAACTCCCTTGGCCTTCACTTCGTCGCGGATCCTATCGAGTTCTTTGAAAAGATAAGGGGGGAGGGCTTTGAGTCTTTCAGAAAATTCAAACGTCATTGAAAAAACCTCAAACGAAATTTTGTCTTGGGTAAAAAAATAAAAGGGAGTTTAAAAAAAGGCTTCCCAAACCTCCCAAACCACGGATTTTCCCCCCCCCCTAGGTTCCCGAACCAGGGGACTTCCCCCCCATGGTTCCCGAACCCGGGGATTTCCCCCCCCAGGGTTCCCGAACCCGGGGAAGACCCCAGGTTCCAAGGGGAGACGAGCCCGAAAGTCGCCCTTAGGGGCGCTTCTTTTTGCCGTTGGCCCACAGCTCGGCGGCCATTTCCCTTAGCTTGAACTTTTGGATCTTGCCGCTGGCGGTTAGGGGAAAACCCTCGATTAGGGTAACGAAACGGGGGATCTTGTAACCCGAGATAAGGGGCCTTAGGTAAGCCTTGACTTGCCTGACGGTTATGTCCTTTCCGTCTTTGTCGGGGATGATGAAGGCGCCCAGTTCCTCGCCATGGAGTTTGGAAGGGACGGCCACCACGGCCACGTCGCTTACCCCGGGCATATGCCTTATGGCTTCCTCGACCTCGGTGGGGTAGATGTTTTCCCCGGCCCGGATGATCATGTCCTTCCAGCGACCGGTTATGACCAAATACTTATCCGGGTCGAATTTCCCCAAATCGCCCGTATGGATCCAGCCGTCTTTGTCCAAAATCCTGGCCGTGTCCTCGGGGAGGTTATAGTAGCCGCGCATATTGACGTAGCCCTTAACGATGACTTCGCCAATCTCGCCGTCGGGGAGTTCGGCCCACGTCTCGGGATTGACGATTTTTAGTTCCACCCCGGGCATGGCCCGGCCAACGGTGCTGGTTCTTTTTTCCAGATTGTCTTCTTGGTTGGTTTGGGAAACCACGGGACTGGTCTCGGTCATGCCATAGCAGATGGTAATGTCTTTCATGTGCATGCGTTCGATGGTTTCGCTCATGGTCTTAATGGGACAGGGCGATCCGGCCATGATGCCCGTCCTTAGGGTGGTCAGATCGAAAGTGTTAAAACTTTTTTGTTCCAGTAAGGTGATGAACATGGTCGGAACGCCATATATGGCCGTGCATTTTTCCTTTTGGACGTTAACCAAGATGTCCAGGGCGCTGTAGATATCCAAGACGATCATGGCCGAGGCGTGGTTTAGGGCGGCCATGGCCCCCAAAACCAGCCCAAAACAGTGAAACAACGGTACCGGCAAACAGATCCGATCCCGGTGGGTCAGCCCCTGGTGGTAGCCAATCCAGTACCCGTTGGTGACGATGTTTTGGTGGGTCAGCATGGCCCCTTTGGGAAAACCCGTGGTGCCGCTGGTGTATTGCATGTTTATGATGTCGTCGTAATGGAGCCCATCGAAGATCCGCCTAAACTCCCCGACGCTCACCTCGTCGGCTTTCTTTAAAAGCTCCCCGTAGGCCATCATGCCCTGGGGGGCCTCGTCGTCTCCCAAATAGACGACTTTTTTAAGATAGGGCAGGGCCTCGGATTTGATCTCAACGCCCAGGGGCGTTTGGGCTATCTCCGGGGCTATTTCGTTTAGGGCCCCAACGTAGCTAAAACCCCTAAAACCGCCCATCAAAAACAGATAGTTCGATTCCGACTGCTTAAGCAAATACTCTATCTCGGCCTTCCTGTAATGGGTGTTGACGGTCACCAACAAGGCCCCAATCTTGGCCGAGGCGTAGAGGGTGGTAAGCCACTGCGGCACGTTGGTGGCCCAGATGGAGATCCGGTCGTTTTTCTTGACCCCGATGGCCAAAAGCGCCCTGGCTAGCCGGTCAACCTCGTCGTTTAAGCTTTCCCAGGTATACCGTTTGTCTCGGTTGGGATATATGAGGGCGTCTTCGGTTGGATAGTTCTTGGCGTTTCGCTCCAGAACTTGACCCATGGTCATGTTAACCAGGTAGTCTTTACTCATGGATTATGAAAACTCCTATTTTTGGTATCGGTCGAAATTGTCCGCAATATTTTTTCATTTGGGCCGACGGGCCAGAAAAAAGAACCGAACGCGCCCATGAACCGGGCTTTGCTGGCCAGTCCCTGGACGCGGAATTTTTAATTATAGTCTTTGGGGAAGTGAATGGCAAGTTTTGGGGAGGTTGTAAAAAAGTTAAATTCAAAGCCTTTTTTTAATTTTAAAACCCCTGACGCAATTTTCTAACGCTTTTTATAAATACCCAACCGGAAAAACAATTCTAAAATACAAAAAAATATTTTTTTAACTCTTTTTTTAATTTCCTAGATATCTCCTTCGCCTTAAACTAAAAAAACAAGCCTAATATATTTAGTCCATTAGCCACCAATAAGCGCCTATTATTTTTTAAAAATATAATCGTCAAATATTTTTACCCTAATAACACCTAAAATTTCAGCCAAAAATCTTCCAAGTTTAATTTAAACGCTTTTA
>JAITLH010000401.1 GCA_031277995.1 Deltaproteobacteria bacterium | reverse complement strand
TAGGCGCATTAAGCTTACCGGCGGCGAGCCCCTACTCCAAAAAAACCTTGACTACTTCATTAGGGAGCTCAAAAACACCCCCTTACTGGAACAAATCACCATCACCACCAATGGGCTCCTTTTGGAGGATTTCCTTTCGGGCCTGGGAAGCGAAGCCCCGGACCTCATAGCCGGCATAAACATAAGCCTAAACACTACCGACCCGGCCATCTACGCCAAAATGGCCCGCCGGGAGGCCTTTTCCGAGGCCCTGGCCGGCGCCCATTACGCCAAATCCCTGGGCATCCCCGTAAAACTTAACTGCGTACCCGTTCGCCATCATAACGAAACGAACCTCGCCGAGCTGGCCCGGTTGGCCGAAAAAGACTTCAATGCCGTCAGATTCATTGAACTCATGCCCATGGGCGTGGCCTCGGGCTTGGAAGGCATCCCCATGGCCGAGATCATCGCCCTCTTGGAGGAACGCTTTGGCCTTTTGGTCAAAGACGACGTAAAGATGGGTAACGGTCCCGCCGAATACTATAACATCGCCGGGTTTAAGGGAAAAATTGGCTTTATTAGTGCCATGAGCCATGGTTTTTGTTCCAGCTGTAACCGCCTGCGCCTTAGTTCCGATGGTTTTCTCAAAGTTTGCCTGGCTAGCGAAGCCGGTATCGACCTTAAAGCCCTCCTACGGGAAGGCGCCACCGACGAGGAAGTAAAAACGGTCATAACGCGCCTGGCCGCGACCAAGCCCATGGCCCACGGTTTTGCCGGCTCCGACAACCAGGCCCACGAAAACGATCTGGAACCTTACCGCGGCCCCCTGGGCATGTATCGCATTGGGGGCTAGCTTAGCCGCCAAGGCCAAGGCGGCTGGCCAAGGCCCGGCCCATCTAGGCGCCCGGGGCGCCCGAGGCGGCCAGAGGTCGGCCAGAGGTTGGCTTTGGGCGAGTTTTAAAAATTTTACCAGGCGTTAATTTGGAGCTTATGAGCGAAGCGATTATCACTTTTCACGGCACGGCCGCTTCGATTGCCGCCGAGGACGTCCTTTTGTCGGAAAAGGTCGAGGTCAGCGTCATCGGGCGACCCAATGAACTGGGCTCGGATTGTGGATTTTGCTTAAAAATTCCCCTCGACGATTTGGAAAAAGCCCTAGAAATCATAAAAAAAGCCAACATAGCCATCCAGGGAATTTATAAAGTAACCATGGGGCCAACGGGTAAAAGGCAATACGCCCCTTTGACCGCCCCAATGGTTAAATAAAAATTATAAAATACTTAAACCAGTCTTGTTATTACTTAATATTTGGCCTTTTTTACTTAAATCATATTAGACTTCAATACTCAAAAAAATTTAGCCCCGAAAAATTAACTTATCACCTTTAACCAAGCCAAGGTTTTGCCCCTTCGCGGGGGATGGCCGCGCGCTTAAGCTTTATTAGGCGATTTTTGGCGCCCGTGGCCATGGGCTTGGCTGGTTTGGGGACAAGGTGAGTCAAAGCTCACGTCCTTAAAAATTCAAATGATTAACGAACTTGGGACGGGGCGTTTTGGATAACGCGTTGGCGCCGATAAAGTTTTTTGGGAGAGGTGGCCCAATTGGCCATGGGCTTATGGGTTGGGGATTTTGGAGCCCGTTACCCTGATGGGCTTGGCCGACCTCTCTTTCAAGCCTGGTTACGAATTAAAACATAAACGAAACTTCTTAAGCCTTTGGTTTTTGCGAGCCCTCGAAACTAGGGATTGGTCTAGGGGCGAACGCGCTCATTTTGAAAGGCTTTTAAGAAACGTTCAGGTTGGGCGAGGAACCTGACGCGACAAGGGCGACCCGGCGTTGGCCAAATGGTCGGCCATCGTTAAAGGTCGCGAATAATCACGCCGCTCGCGGGCGAAAGGAAGCTTATGACGACAAGACAGACCCAGACAACTTGCTGCTATTGCGGCGCCGGTTGTCAGCTATTGTTTACCACCGACATCGAGGCCAACAAAATCCTCGATGTCCATCCAGTCAAGGGCCGAACCAACGACGACAAGGCCTGCTTGAAGGGCTGGTTTGGCTGGGACTTTTTAAACGATCCCCAGATCCTGACCAAAAGGCTTCGGGCGCCGATGATCCGTAAGGGCGGCAAACACTCTCCCTTGGAGGTGGTCGGCTGGGACGAGGCCATCAAATTCGTGGCCGACAATCTGGCCAAGATCAAGGCCAAGTGGGGCCCGGACTCCATCATGGGGGCGGCCTCGGCCAGGGGACCTGGCAACGAACCCAACTACCTGATGCAAAAATTCATGAGGGCTTGCGTCGGGACCAACAACATCGACCACTGCGCCCGCATCTGCCACGCCGCCTCGGTGGCGGGATCAAGGCAGACCATCGGCGAAGGGGCCATGTCCCTCTCCATCCCCGAGATCGAGGACGCCCAGGTTATTTTTAACATCGGCTACAACGCCGCGGCTTCCCACCCGGTGGTGGCCCGCCGCATCGTTAAGGCTCGGGAGAAGGGCGCTTTCATCATCTGCGCCGACCCCCGGATAACCGAAACGGCCCGAATCTCGCAGTTGCACCTCCCGCTAAAGGGCGGGACTAACCTGGCTCTCACTAACGGCCTGGCTTACGTCATTATCGACGAGGGCCTGGAAGACAAGGCCTTTATCGAAGCCCACACCAAAGACTACGAAGCCTTTAAGGAGATAGTACTTAGCTATCCCCCGGAAAAGGTCTCGGAAATCACCGGCCTTAGGCCCGATGACATAAGGTTAGCCGCCAGGCGTTACGCCGGCAGCCGGTCTTCGGTCATCCTCTGGGGCATGGGCGTAACCCAGTTCTCCCAAGGGGTCGAGGTAGTCAAAAGCCTTTGTAGCCTAGCCATGCTAACGGGTAACTTTGGGCGACCCAGTACCGGCACCGGCCCGGTCCGCGGCCAAAATAACGTCCAAGGCACCTGCGACATGGGCGTCCTCCCGGACGTTTTTCCCGGTTACCAATCGGTGGCCGACCCCGAGATGAGGGCCAAGTTCGCCAAGGCCTGGGGGGTCAAGGCCCTTCCGACCGAGCCCGGCCTCCAGCTTACCAGGGTCCCGGAAAAAGTCGTGCACGAGAAAGACCCGGCCAAGCGGATCCACGCATACTACATCTTCGGCGAGGATCCGGCCCAGTCCGATCCCGACTTAGCCGAGCTAAGGGAGACCCTTGAGGCCATCGATTTCGTGGTGGTCCAGGACGTCTTTTTTAACAAAACCGCCCTCTACGCCGACGCCATTTTGCCCGCCACCTCCTGGGGTGAGCACGAAGGCGTTTACACCAGCTCCGATCGCGGCTTTCAGCGGATCCGGAAGGTCGTCGAACCCTTTGGCGACATCAAGGACGATTGGGAGATCATCTGCCTTATCTCCACGGCCATGGGTTACCCCATGAAGTACAAAAACACCGAGGAGATCTGGAACGAGATGATTAACCTCTCCCCGAAGTTCGCCGGGGCCACCTACGAGAAGATCGAGCGCCAAGGCAGCGTCCAGTGGCCTTGCTTCGATAAGGGCCCGGCCGATAAGGGCACGATGTATTTGCATAAAGGCGGCCAGTTCGCCACTCCCGACGGGCGGGGGATCTTTAAGACCTCCCACTACCATCCCCCAACGGAGGTGGAAAACAACGAATTCCCGCTGACCCTGTGCACCGTGAGGGAGGTTGGCCACTACTCGGCCAGGACCATGACCGGCAATTGCCGAACCCTTAGAAACCTCGAAGACGAGCCCGGCTGGGTTGAGATGTCCCCGCGAGACTGCCAAGCCCTGGGGCTTTCGGCCAACGAGCTGGTTAGGATCACTTCCAAGCGAGGGAGTGTCATCACTAGGTGCCTACCGACCGAAAGGGTACGTCCCGGCGCCGTGTACATGACCTATCAGTGGTGGATAGGGGCCTGCAACGAGCTGACCATTTCTTCCCTCGACCCCACCAGCCGGACCCCGGAGTATAAGTACTGCGCGGCCAAGGTTGAGAAGATTGAGGACCAGGCCTCGGCCGAGAAAGAGGTCCGGCGCGTTTACACCGATATCAGATCCTCAATGGGGATCGCCCAGGAGGGTTTATCCGCATGAACTCCTTCATCAAAGCCAATCCTTCCCGCTGCATAGGCTGCAGGACGTGTCTTATAAGCTGCGTTGTGGCCCACGAGGGGCGCGATCTTTTCGAGCTCGGCTACGACGACTATAAATTCAACCCCAGGCTGTTTATGGTCAAAACCTCCATGGTCACGGCGCCCGTTCACTGCCGTCACTGTGAGACCCCGGCCTGTAAATCCGCCTGCGCCTCCGGGGCCATCAGCCTAGAAGGCGAGCGGGTCATGGTCAACGCCAATAAGTGCATCGGTTGCAAAAACTGCGTCCTGGCTTGCCCCTTTGGAGCCATGGACATAGTCGAGACCGGTCAGGTCCTGCCCGACGGCCAGCCCAGGCGGGTGGCCCTAAAGTGCGACCTCTGCGCCGGCGTGGCCGATTCCCCGGCTTGCGTCCGGGTCTGCTTAACCGACGCCTTGGAGCTGGTTACCGACCAGGAACTCCGCGACGAGATCGCCGACAAACGCCGGGCGGCCGTGGAGGGTGGTTACTTCCCCGCCTCCATTTGAGTTAACCCAGCCAGGCGGAGCCTGGAAATAAACCGACGCCGGGACGCGGCCTGGTCAAGCCAGCCGACAAAAATCCCGGCGTCTTTTTTTGGCCCAAATTCCCCAATGCCCAGAATCAATCGGCCCGCCCATACGTTTCGCCAAGCCAATCGTTAAGCCGCGCCACTTCCTTGGGAGAAAAATTAGCCATGTCAAGACTATAAAACTCTTGATAATCATGGCCCAAAGCTTTTAAAATGTACTCTCTATTTTTATTTATCATTTTTTGAAAGTAAAAACTACTTATTTTATCATCATGATCAATTAATATATTTAAACTAATGGATTGAAATTCATCCATCAAATGCTTTAAAGTAGGATTTTTAATAGGCTTATTAGCAAAATTAATCAATATATCATTGTTATTTCTAAGCCCAAGAATCATCTTTCGTTCCAATATTGCGCCCATCAGATGATTGACCGACATAACCCCAGCCAAACCCCAAAGCCTCGCTTGATTCTTTAACAGCGCCTCCGAAACGTAAAATTCACCCGCCCGCGAAAACCCCCGGCCCATGTCAACCACCGATTCTTGGCCCCCGCTCCCCTTTTTCCAAGCTTCAAAGGGACCGTCCAAA
>JAITLH010000287.1 GCA_031277995.1 Deltaproteobacteria bacterium | reverse complement strand
CTAATCTTATATAGCCCATAGCCTGGTAAGTCATAGCCTATTTTTAGGGACCGGATGACTTAGGGAAAACTTTTTCCCATCGAAGCTGGGCTGACCTTCTAAGTTGGCCTTACTGGGTTGGCCTTACTGGTCTGGCCTTCTGGCCTGACCTTCTAAGATGGTCTTACTGGTCCGGCCTTTTGGCCTGACCTTCTAAGATGGCCTTACTGGTCCGGCCTTTTGGGCGGACTTTACTGGGCTGACCCCGCGTCCAGGGCGGCGATCCGCATGATGAAATGCTTAAGGTCGTTAAACATCTCGGCGAAGGAGTAGGGCGAGTGTTGGTTTAGGTACTCGTGGACCCGAAGGTTAATGCCGATTAGGACGCTGTGCATTATGACCATGGACACGGTCCGGCAATCGAATTGCTGACATAAGCCCTTGGCTATGCAATCCTCAAAATGCTTCGTAAAGAAGGTGATGCTATAGTCCAAGAACGTGTTGGTAAAAATCATCGAGGCCCGGTTGTAGCGAAATTGCTCCGTCTGAACTAAAGAAAAGGCGTAGCACGTAAAGGTATTGGACATTTTTATTGGCTCTAAAAAAATAACGTCCAGGATCTCCGAAAACGTGCTTGAAGCTTTGATCATCGAATCGAGGTGCTGAAAATATAGGAGGTACAAATCTTCGGCGTGTTTGATTACGGCGTCAAACAAAGCTTCCTTACTCTCAAAATGATTATACAAAGACGATGGCTTGATGCCTATCACGGCGGCGATGTCCCTAATCGAGACGGCGTCGAAGCCCTTTTTGGCAAACAAAATCGTCGATTCCAAGATGATGTGGTCCTTGGTCTTGGATGAATCTTCATAAAGAGGTAAACTTACGACGTCTCCAAAAATTTTGTATTTTGGATCCACCTTTTGTTTAGAGGTCATGGCAAATATCCCAAACAACGTTCAGATTTAGAAAGAAAAACCAAGGCCTTTTTCACGAGGGGTTAGCCCCGCCCTTATTTCCTGGCCGGTTTGGTTAGCCTTTGGGGAGGCTAGCCAGCCAAGCTTTTTTGGGCCGGTGGGCTAAGCCCTATGGGAACCGGGCAGCCGAGCCGTTTTTCGTTTGGCAAGGTGACCTAAGTTCATGGGGGCCAGGTGGGTTCTAAGACCCGGGACCCCGCGCGGCCGGACGCTAAGGCTTTTGTTTCTAAACGTTCTAATCAACTGGCCCCTAGTAAGGGGGTCAGGTTATGGTCATCCTAATCGCCAGTCGATCGCTCCGGCGAGGTAGATTACCATAGAGTTCACTTTTTCGCCATCCATAATCCTCCAGAACCAAAGAGTTTTGACGGGCGGTCTTAATTGGCTTCCATGAGCGCGGCCGTGCACGGCCATTAGCCTCTGGGGCAAATTTCGGGGGCCTAGTCCCATTGACCGGAAAGGCGAATCGTCAAGGTCGGCTTACGAACGTAAGCTTTGACCCCGGGTTTTGATTTGGCTGGATAACAATATTACCCTTTTATTTTATAAATTCAAGCCATAAATTTGGCTGATTCTGGCTTGGTTTGGCCGAGGTCCCCAGTGGGTTTAAGCCCCGGCGCGGGGTAATTACCGTTAACTAAGTGCTTTCCTTAAACTTTTTTGCTAGTTAGAGCTTAAATCAAGTAAATTAGCTGATTTACCGATATACGCTTTCAAAGGTTAATAAAAACCATCATGGGCCGCTCGCGAATAAACCCACAATTCAAATTAAACGTTGCCTTCGTAAGAAGTTGAGAGAATTATAATCTTTTTATGAAACGTCGTTTGATATAAAAAAAGATTTAGGTAACCTAAAACCGTTAAACGGCTTATTACCCTTAGGGACTTTACAAAAACTTAAGAAATCTATAATCTTTTATCAAAAAACCGTTTCAAAGGCAAATTTATTAGAGTAAGCTCTACCCGCCCGGTCATCCTTACCCAAACGCGCCTTAAAACCCAAATCATAGAGGTCTTAAGTTTTATCAGACTATTAAATGGTGTAGCTTCCCGGAAGTGATGGTCCCAAACCCTGGCGGCCTTAGGGTTACCAAAGGCTTGAGCCAGGGTCATAGAACCTATATGGGATAGCCTAGGAGATGCTTTCAACGATTGATTCAAAACGAGGACATCTACCTAATCTTACGCTTAACAAAGGGAAACATAGTACGTTGGCATTAATTATATAGCATTAAATAAGCGAAGGTCAGCATTTCTACCAAATTACCGTTTTAGATTAAATAAAGTTGCCTTATACCATATAACCCCAGTCTAAAATTCGTCGCCCTTAATTCAAATCGTACCTTATAGACTTTAGCGTACCAAAATAACCATTTATAGTCTAAAACTTCAACCACTATATATTTTGTTGCTTTATTAAATAATTACAAATTTTGCCGTTATTTAATCAGAAATTCACAGCTTTTTCTTACTTATCACAAGAGAGTTCATATTGAAATTGTCGTTAATTATAATTGATATTTCTCTTATCGTTATGCTTACCAATTGTCTATCTCAAAGTTTCCTCTGTCGTAGTTTTAACCAACTATATAGTGTCTTGATGATCCTTATAAACTTAATCCCGCTCTAGATTTTTAAAATTTTAAGAATTAAACCTACCTTTACTTAATAAAAACCTAAAATCTCTCTTTTTGACTAGGTTCTGAAGACTTCAATAAGTTCTATGACCCTTTCTGGCATTTATATGTGACCTTGTGGTCTTAAATCCAAGTGACTCGCTCGTATCGTAACCCTCTAATCGTTTTCGTCCACTCCGGCCCTTTGGTTTATCTCAGACTACCGATTGGCCTTATATATCTATCAGAATTTTTTGGTGAAAGCAAGTACCATGAAAAATTTTTTTTACCGTATCGCGCTCACCCGTCCATTTTAAGCCACAAGGTCACGTCGGGACCCAGATTTAAAGGTTTATCCTTAATTTTCCCGCTCTTACTTCCCCTGGGTCCCGTTGATCCGGTTACCCGGACATCCGACGTTGGTGTTCCATGATCGAGGCGTAAAGAGGAACGCAGATCTTGACCGCGTTGCGCTTCGCCCAGTTAGGTTTATACAGCTCGTAAAAGGGCTGGTTCCAGTTAAGGACGTAGTCGTTGGGGGTTTCCCAATACTCCGTCAGGCGGCTATAGAAGATGGGGAGGGGCTTTTCAGGCCGCTCCACCCGACTGCCATAGGTCCCAGCGTCCATGGGCATGGCAATCAAATCATCGGGAACGAGGTCTCCGGGCAAAACTTCGACGGTGGTCCAATACTCAAAGAAGCCTCTCAGGTTGAGGTTCGCGCATATGCCATAAAGGTCGCGCTCTTGAGGGATCAGGGTCCAGGAGAGCCGCTCTAGAAACTTAAACCATAAAAGGTCGTAATACTGCGACACGTCCCTAGAATTGAGGATCGAGCAGTACCCGACCAACGTCTTTCTAGGTAAGTTTTCCACCGCGTCGATGTAAACAGTGTCAGACATGGCACCCTCCCATGAGAGGTTCAATTGAAATGGAACTCTTTTCACGGCCAAAGGCCTAAATTAATGAGACAACGTTCTCTTGGGTTTCATTTTTTTCTTGACAAGCTAAAAACGTTTCGATTATCTCCTGGAAATATCGCCAAATTTTTTCTCCGGCGGTCTTTAACGTTGTCTCCTTGGGCTGGCCAGGTCAATTCCCTTTAACCATTAAGAATTCTCGCTCGCCCTAGCCGGGGCATCGTGGGTTTCGTTATTTATCTAACACCAAAACGACCATTTGTTCTTTATATCAAAACTAGATAAATATCTTGTAAGTACCTTAATTACGGACTTTAATAACTTTTAGTTTCTTTATCTAACTTAAGTCTTGATCCGCGATTCGGCCCCGCTTGGCGCCTTACGGTTTTACCTGGCTGGGTGGTGATGGACTTTTGATTTTCTTTCTGGTTCGACCGTTTATTGGCTTTTTACAAGCCATACAAACGTTCGTTTCCTAAAGAATATCCGATTTCATTTTAGCCGTCAAGTAAAATTTTTGCCTGGAACCATTTTTTTTTAAAAATTTTTTGTAACGCCTTTAAGTCTAGGTTTTTATTACCTTAATTTTTTCGTCAACTCCCTTGACCAGCCCTTTCGAGTTGGCCCAACCCTTTTTACTATCGTTTAATCGTTAGTTCTAAGCTTCGATCTTTCGATTTTCATATCCGATTTTGACGGCAAACATTCCATTTACATTCCCAGTCCTAACGTTCGCTTTTTCTCATCGCTCTGGTTGGCCCGAATTGTTACCCAAAAACCGCCCTCCAAACGTTCGTTTTTCGCGCCACTTTTTTGGCCCCATCCCGCCTCTGCCCTTTTTGGCCCTCGATTCACCGTTCGCGAATGGTGGCGCTTTCTGGCACCCTGACCCAAACCCTGCCAATTTTGCCTTCCCCTTTCGCGCCGTTTCCCCTTACCCAAGGCCTACCAATTTAATTCGCGTTTTCCCATATTCCCGGCCATTTATAAGGCTTTCCCCCAACTTTTGCCAGCCGCGTTTTAACCCCCTAAATGTTTAAATCATGTAAATGGCCATAAATAAAGCGCATCTTGCTATTTTTAACCCCTCTCCAATAGCCCCCAATGGAACATGGACAAAAAAAACCCCGACCCGAGGGCCGAGGTTTTTTTTGGTAAGTTTTATCGCCAAACCAAATTTAAATTTGTCTTGACGACGATGGGTTACTCGATCTCTTCGTAAGCGCTGTGTTTGCTTCCGCAAATGGGGCAAACGTCCGGGGCGGCGCCTTCGGCCACGTGACCGCAGACTTTGCAAACGAAGATCTTGGGAGCGGCTTGGCCAGGGTTGGCCGCGGCCTTCTTAAAGAACTCGGCGTGGACCTTTTCGGCTTCGTTAGCCAAATGCAGTCCCCTCTCCGTAGCCTTGTCCCCCGCCGCTTGGGCGTTTTTGAGCATTTCGGGGTACATTTGAGTGAACTCGTAGGTCTCCCCGCCGATGGCCTCCTGAAGGTTTTCGGCGGTGGTTTTAATGCCGTCGAGTAACCTTAGGTGGCTATGGGCGTGGATGGTTTCGGCATGGGCGGCCGCCTTAAAGATCTTGGCCGCGTAGGGCAGGTTTTCCTGTTCGGCTTTGGCGGCGAAGGCCAGATACTTACGGTTGGCTTGCGATTCTCCCGCGAAGGCCGCCTTCAGATCGGCGATAACCTTGGGATCGGTAGCAGGCATATTAAACCTCCATGATGGTTTTTAACGACTAATATCGTTTTAATAGGTAAGAGCTTAATAAGAAAGCGATTCTTGTTTTTGAGGAAACCTACCCGTAAGGGAGCCGTAAAGGCTTAAAGAATCCTCACCCAAGCATTATACAGAACTTGTCAACAAAATCAAGAAAGTAAACACAACAATCTTACCCAACCTTCTTACCAAGGGCCCAAAAGCGTCAACAAAAGCAAAAGCCCCCCTTGGCCACGGCCCCGCCCGGCCAGGAGCGGCCGGGCAAGAGCGGCCGGGCCCGGCCTGTCCCGGCCGGGGTTTAGGGGCCAGGAGCGGCTAGAGTTCCCGGTACTTCCTTAGAAAATCCAATACCAGCCAAAAGCCCACTATTCCCGCCGCCAAAAAGCCGATAAGGCCGATTATGGGTAGGCCGTGCCACAAGGGGGGCAGTTTGGAATGGATAACCAACGAAGATCCGATGACCAAGGAGGCCAGGACTATGGCAAAGGTCAGGCGATAGCTGGCTTGGTTTATAAGCCGGTTCATGCGATCCATGCCTTTTATGGTCAGATCGGCCGGGACCCGGCCACTTTTTACCGTGTCGTATAGGGGCGAAAGTTCGTCGGGCAGGCTTTCCAAGGTCATCAAGGCTTCCAGGCCGTGCCGGTTAAGGTATTTGAACCAATGGACCGGGGAAAAGCGTTGGCCGTAGATTTTGGAAATAACCGGTTTGGCTTCTTCGATGATCTTGAAATCCGGGCTTAGTTTCAGGCCAAGGCTTTCCAGCTGGGAAAGGGATTTCACCAACAGAAGTAGGTTATTTGGGGTTTTTAGGCCGTTGTCGTTTAAAAGCTCCAGGATATCCTTTAATAATAGGCTTACCTTGATGTCCTTAAGGCTCCCCGAGAGATGGGTTTCCAGAAAAACCCCCACTTCAAGCTCGAGGGCTTCCCGGTTGGGCGGATTGATGGGCTTGGTTATCCTTAATATATGCCTAACCACCCGGGCTTCGCTGCGGCTAACCACGCCCAGGGCCAGGCCCAAAAGGTGATCGCGAAACTTGCGATCGATAACGCCCACGAGGCCAAAATCGATAAAACCCAGCACGGGACCGGGCATGATTAGTAGGTTACCCGGGTGGGGATCGGCGTGGAAAAAACCAAAGTTCACGATCTGGTCGATGGCCACCCTCGAGGCTAGCTGGGCGACTTTGGTAACGTCGATGGAGCTTTCTTTAAGGCCTTCAAGATCGTCGATTTTGAGGCCCGAGATTTTTTCCATGACCAAAACGTTTTCGGTGCATAGCGTTTTATAGAGGGTGGGGATCTTGACCTCGGGGTTTTCGCGGTAGTAATGGCCAAAGCGTTCAATGTTCACCGCTTCTAGACGATAGTTTAGTTCCGCGTTTAAGCTCCTTTTAAATTCCCCAACGATATCCGTCGGATGGATGAAATCCAAAAACGGGATGTACTTTTCCACCTGGACGGCCAGTTCCGCCAAGATCTCCAGATCGGTTTTGACGATCTTATTGAGCCCGGGCCGGCGGATCTTAATCACCACCTCCTGGCCGTCTTGGAGTTTGGCCGAGTGGACTTGGCCTATGGAAGCCGCGGCCAAGGGTTCGGGCGAGATATCGACTATTACGCTCTCGTCAAGCTCCTGGGCGATAATCTTTTGAACTTCCGAGGCCACGATGGGCGGCACGGAATCCTGGAGATGGGTTAGTTCGTCCAAATAGTCGGCCGGCAAAATATCTTGCCTGGTGGATAGATACTGGCCCAGCTTTATGAAGACCGGGCCCATTTCCTCCAAAGCCTGCCTGAGTCTTAGGGGCCTAGTGGGCCTACTGTCCGGGACGGCCAACCCCACCAAACGCCTCGCCCTAATTAAAATATCGCCCAAGCCCAGCCGGTCAAACAGATCGCCAAAGCCGAACTTAACCATGATCCTCATCACTTCGGTCAATCTCTCAAAATGACGATAGGCTCGGCTTATCCGCGTTAGGGGGCTCTTTTGTTCACTCATAAATTACGGTTCCTTTGACAAAATCAATCCCGCCCGCCGGAGGCGGCCCGGGATTAACGATCCGTTGATTCTTTGGTTTTGGGCGTTTTTCCATCGGCCTTTTTTTGGGGTCTCAGCGGGCGCCCAAATTTATTGCCTGTAATGATAATCTATGTTATCATAAGATCAACATTAAAAGGACGCTCCCAACATTTCTTGTTTCTGAAGACAAAAATATTGACCTATAAATGGTTTATCACCTACATTAATCTCAGTATCCTTTAGGTCAATAACCTTGCGAGTGTCTTTATTATGACTATATAAATCTTTAATATTCAAAGGCACTTTAAATTACTTACTACGCTGATACTTATATATACAATACCTTAAAGATAATTCATCAATTCAAAAATTTTTTAGATTCTAAATAAATTGAATCAATCTCTTTAGATAAATTTATATCTATCATTGCTATATTTTTAGCATGTTTAGCTATTATATGACTTCACATAGATCTATTTTTAGATCTATTACATCTCTGACCCCGGTCAGAAAAGCATCTAGGGCTTACCATGAACATCGACGATAACGACAAATCAAATCTGACCGATGACATCAAGTTTGATCTCGATACCAAATTAAGCGAAGACTTTAGCCTGGACGCCCCGGACTTGGAACCGGCGCCGGCTAGCGAGACCATCCTTCAAAAGAGCCAAGCGGTCAAGGATCTCGAAGAATTGGAAAAGACGGCCAACCTCGATGACCAAAAGGACAAGGCCCTTGAGGCCAAGTCCGATTCCTCCTCGGCGGCCAAAAAAGAAGCGGCTAAGAAAAAGGCCAAAAACCCCTCGCCTAACCCCTCGGGACCGCGCGGTTACCGCTGGTTTTTGGTGCACCTTTTGTCGCTTTTGGGCTTACTGGCCTGGACGATCACTTCCTTTCTCTCGGCGCTGCCCTATCGTTGGGAAGCGGCCTTAATTACCCTGGCCGTCATCTTACTGACCGTCCCGACCATGAAAACCTTTCACGTCAGGACCCGGGCGGGACTGGCCGGGCTAGGGGCCGCTTTGGGCTTGGCCGTAAGCTCGCTTTACGATCCCAACATATTTCTCTTGCCCGGCCTCCCTTTGGCCTTCGTTTGGCTAATAATCCTTACGGTCACGTGGATCTGGCTCATCGCGGCCATTATACGAAACCAGGATTTGAGAAAAAACAAGGTCTCGTTGGTATTGTCGGCCTTGCTCTTGTACCCGCTTTTGGCTCCGATTTTCGCCATCGTGGACGGATTGGTTGTCTCAGGCATGCCCGTAAGCGAGTTTAGCCTAAACTACCTAAACCAAAGCCCGGTTTTCTTGACCCAGTATCTGCCCTGGTTTTTCTGGCCCCAAGCTTTCATGGCTTTTCTCATTCCCCCTCTGGCGGCCATCTTCCTTTTGAAAGATCAACTGGGCTACAAAAAAACCGATCCCGAAAAATACCACCTGGGCGCCCTCTGGCTTTCCCTGGCCGGCTTTGTCGTCTTAATCTACAGCGTTTTTAGTATCCAGCCAATATCCGAGGATTACCCGGGCCTGGTCAATTCCGTCCGGGGCCTCTGGCCAGCCGCCAAAGAGTATCACGAATCCCAGGTCGCGAAAACCGCCACCCTGACCGCGGCGGCCAAGCCCAAGCCCAAACCCAAACCGGCCGAATCCCAGGCCGCCACCCCGGCCGTTGCCCCAGACGCGGCCCCGGCCGAGGCCCCAACTCAATCCCAGGCCGCGGCCCAAACCGACTCCCCAACCGAGGCCGCCTCCCCGGCCGAGGCCCAAACCGAGGCCCCAGCCGAGTCCTCCGTGGCTTCCGATAGCCCCGCCCCGGCCGAACCCACCCAAGCGGTTGCCGCCCCCGCCGAATCCTCGGACTCGACCATAGTCGCCTCCGCCCCTAAGCCAACCGAACCGGCCGCGCCTTCCGACCAGGCCCAAGCCGCCGCCCCAACTCCGTCTCCGGAACCGGCCACCGAAACCGCCCCAAATGAGCCCGTAGAGGCCGCGGACGCGTCCACCCTAACCGAAACCGCCACCTCGCCTCAAGCTCCCGTCCCAGAGGCCGTGGAGGGCACCCAGGCGCCCGTTTCCACCGGACCCGAGGTCCCCGCCGACGCCGCTTTGGCCGATAAAGCCCAGACCTCCGCCCCGGCCGCTCAAAGCCAGGCCGGTGACGGCGAGGCCAATGTCGCCTCGGCCAGCGATGGCGGGACCGGTATCGCCAGCGCCGCCCAGAGCGCGGCCACGTCAAGCGAAGCCCAGGGGTCTGACCCGGCGGTTAGGGAGTCCCAGGCCAGCGATTTTCCCGAGGTAACAGCCGGCGGATTCCCCCCGCAAGGTCAGGAATCCGAAACATTGTCCGGTTACGATGAGGGGGATAAACTTGGCTCCATCATCCCCAGAAGCTTGGAAGTGGGCTCGACCGAGTCAAGGTTCGCCCCGGGAAACGATGGGGATTCAACGGCCATATTGGTTTTGTCTCCCGACTCCAATGAACTTGACGTTGAGGCCTTAAACTCTCAAATTGAAGGGTTAAGTTTTGAAAATCAAGAGTTGGCCAATTTGAACCAAGCCCAAGCCGAGGAGATTAATAACCTTAGAACCCAAATTTTGGTTTTGCAAACCCAAAACCAAATCCTCCAGGATAGGCTAAACTACAACGATCAGATTATCATAAACCTAACCACTCCGCGCTAAGCCTTACGGCTCTACCCTTTTACGCCTGGCCTTTTTCGCCTACCCTTTTTCGCGCCAATTATCTATAATTGGCGCGAAAATTTCGTTCTTTCACGTTTCTCGCGTTCTCGCGAAATGGGCGTTTTTTGGATTTTTTATGACCACTACCCTAGGGACCTTAGAACAAAGATTACGCCAAAAAGAAATGGCCGTCACTTTGGGGAGACTCGGCAAAAAGTATCTCGTCCTTAGCGGCAAAGGTGGGGTAGGCAAAACGACCGTGGCCGTAAATTTGGCTTGGCTCAAGGCCAAGGAGGGTTTTAAGGTGGGGCTTTTGGATATCGACCTCCATGGCCCAGACTTAGCCGGCGCCCTTTACCTCGATGACACCAAAATTTCCGTCGATGACCGCGGTCACCTGGTGCCGGTGGAGGCGGTTAAAAATCTCTGGATCTTGTCGGTCCAAAATCTCCTGGAGCGCAAAGAAGAGGCCGTGATGTGGCGAGGCCCTCGGAAGATGAGGGCCATCATACAATTTATCACCGAAACGGCTTGGCCCAAGCTCGATTACTTTTTTATAGACTCCCCTCCCGGAACCGGAGACGAGTCCCTAACGGTCATCAAAAACATCCCCGATCTAAAGGCCCTGGTCGTTTCCACCGGCCACCGCATGGCCATATCGGACGTAGCCAAGGCCCTGGACTTTCTAAAAACCACCCAAACCGAAATAACCGGCCTAGTCGATAACCTGTCCCTGTTAATCTGCCCCGAATGCGGCCAAGAAACCATCCTGCACGATCCCGCCGGCCCCAAAAAACTGGCCTACCAAGCCAACATCCCCTTTCTGGGCAGCTTACCCATGGATCCGGCCGCCACTCTCCTGGCCGAACAAAAACAGCTCCCCGTGGCCGAGGCCGCCCCGGACAGCCCCCTTGCCACCAAACTCAAAGCCCTCGCCGATCTACTCTAACAATCCAGTTTTTCTAGAAAAAATACCTACCCGGGCCTACTCTCAGGTTTCAATCCCAGCAGAGGCCCGATTCCGCGTCTTAAAGATAAGCACCAATAGACTGTTTTATCTAGTAAAAATTAGCCAGACGCGACCATTTACCGAGGTCTATTCACCCAAAAGCGGCTTAATCAGCCCCGGCCAAAGGCCCAATCCGCGGGTCTATAGCCAAGCATCAATTTATTGTTTTATCTAGTAAAATACCAGATTCTGAGGCCAATTCACGATTGAACTATCCCCTAAATCTGGCTTATTCGCCCCGGCCAAAGGCCCGAATCACGGGCCCATAGTCAAGCTATAATAGTTTGTTTTATCTAGTAAAATACCAGATTCTGAGGTCAATTCAGGATTGAACTGTCCCCTAAATCTGGCTTATTCGCCCCGGCCACAGGCTTGATTCACGGGCCCATTGTCAAGCTACAATAGTTTGTTTTATCTAGTAAAATTCAGTTCGCCAGGGCTAATCCTGGAGGTCAATTTACCCAAAGCTGGCTTAATCAGCCCGGGCCAAAGGCTTGATTCACGGGTCTATAGCCATGCAATAATCGCCTATTTTATCTAGTAAATTACCACTTTCTTGAGGTCAATCCAGGCGGCTAATACGCCCAAAACCGACTTGCTCGCCCGGGCCTAAGGCCCGATTCACGGGTCTACGGGTTGGGTTTAATAGCTTGTTTTATCTAGTAAAATATCCGTTTTCCGTGGTTGGGTCAGTATTACATTGTCCCATATCCGGGGCCCATTCGCCCAGGGCGGTAACGGTTAGTTTAGTTAGGCAAAATTTGAAATAACAAGTTTATTTTACTAGTTATTTTTA
This sequence comes from Deltaproteobacteria bacterium, assembly GCA_031277995.1. Taxonomy (GTDB): domain Bacteria; phylum Desulfobacterota; class Desulfarculia; order Adiutricales; family Adiutricaceae; genus JAIRNQ01. The sequence continues at coordinate 3,059 of JAITLH010000287.1, read as the reverse complement.
AGATCGTGGCGGCTAACTCGAAAAATCGGTACTTGGGGATAAAATTCACGAAATTAGTTTTAGGGTAAAAACATTTAGTCAATAAGGTCGATTTATTGGTTAGTTTGTTTCAATAGAAACGAGTTAGGCTTTTAGATCCAACGTTTTCGAATAAAGTAAAGCCACACCAGCCCCGACACGATTAGGCAAAGAAAAGTGATGATCCAAAAGGCTTTACTATGATTGGCCAGGGGAAGCCAGACGTTCATCCCGTAAGCGCCCACGACCAGGGTGGGTAACATCAAGATGATGGTTACCCCCGTCAAAAATTTCATGACCTTGTTAAGGTTGTTACTGATGATGTTTCCAAAGGCGTCGCCGACGCTTCCTATGATTTGACCAAAAATATCGGCCATATAGATGCCCTGCTGGTTTTCTATCAGGGCGTGATCGACTAGGTCCAGGTCGTCTTCGTTTTGAAAGAAATGCTTACCTTCCATGACCTTGGTGATGATGGCCCGGTTTGATTTTAAGGCCACGGTGTAGACCACCAGGGCTTTTTCTATGGTCAAGAGGGTCATAATCTCGCGGTTTTGTTGAGATTTCGATAGCGAAAATTCCAAGGAGTCGGTAAGTCTTTCCATAAGCTCAAGGTGGGTTATGTAATCAACGGAACTTTCTATTAAAATCTTTAAGAGCGTCTTCTTGGGGTTTATCGGTTTGGGTTTTTTATGGCTTCGGCTCAAGAGATCGCCTATCAAACCCACTTCCCCACAGATGGTTATCAGTACCTCCCCGCGTAAAACGAACCCCAAGGGGGCGACGTCAAAGTCGATGTCGTCACGTTTGTCGTCAAGATAAGGAACGGTAATAATCATCAGATCGCAGTTATCTTCTTGGTCTAACCTTGGACGTTCTTTGGGATCCAATGGGTCGGTCAAAAATAGCATCGGAACGCCCAGCTCAGAGTGAATCCACTCAATCTCGTCTTTGGTAGGATCCTCCAAATTAATCCACTGCGCCTTCTCCTCCTCCGGGCAAACCTCAAAGCCCGGTTCATGGTCGGTATACCTATACCGCGTCAGCATGCTCCATCACCCCTTAATGTAAAAAAACCAATACAAAATATTCGGTTCAAACGATTGCCCCTGACCGTAAGGCTAAAGCCAGCGGCCAGATAAATACCAATGAGCCCTAGCCCAAACCAACGCCGGGTAACGCCAAACAAGGCCAAAACGCGAGGCGGCGAAATCGCTGACCTTGAGCTTGTGAATCGCGAGCTTGTGGCTCGCGAACGAGTGGCTCGGGAACTTTTGGCTCGCGAAGGCGTGGAAAGGTTGGCCTGGGTTAGCCTTCTTGTTGTCGCTCAACCATCTTTTGGCCGCTTGTGGCCGCGACTTTGGCGGCCTTGATGGTCAATAAAGTGATCTCCGAGGGGTTTAAAATTCTAATGGGAAAACCGGGCCAGAGGCCCACGCCCGGATGGACGAAAAGTTTTAAATCGCCCAGCTCATAGAAACCTTTTAGAAAGCCGCCGTTGGCCCTTTTGACCATAAGTGAGAGAACGGGCATCATCCCCCCATGGGTGTGCCCGGAGAGCTGCAATTTTACCCTTGGATCTTCCACGTTTATCCGGGCCCTACCTGGCCGATGGTCCAACAAAACCACCGGTAGGCCGTCAGGGGCGCCTTCAAGGGCCAAGGGCAGATTCGGACCGGGCATATTGTATCTGCGGCCTTCGGCCGTCGGATCGGCCACCCCGGCGATGATGATGGGGATTCCCCTGGGCAAGACGACCTCATGGGCGTTATACAAGATCTTGATACCCAGCTTTTCAAAGACGGGCAACCAGGGTTTAAGATCCGAGATATACTCGTGGTTACCCACGCAAGCCCATATGCCATAAGGCGCCGTCAGATCGGCCAAGGGGGCCACGTCAGGCGCCCTAAGGACCGTCTCACCGTCAACCATGTCCCCGGGCATTAAGATCATGTCCGGTTTTTCGGCCATGGTACGTTCGACCACTCCCGTTACCCAGCCTCGATCATAGAACCTACTGATATGCATGTCAGCCAATATGGCCACCCTAAAGCCATTCAACCCTTCGGGCCAGTCTTTGACGACCACCTCGGAATTTTTAACTTTGGGTATTTTAGCCGCTTCGTAGAGGCCGTAGAAATCAAGCAGGACTGCCAAAACCAACATGGCCATGGAAACCGTCGTTCCGTTTAGCCAAACCCTCAGGCTTTTTCCGATCCCTTTTCCGGTTAGAAACGACAAGAGCCAAATAACGTCCCTAAAGAAAGAGAGCAGAAAAAGCATGATGATAACGCCTTGCAAAAACGAAGTTACCAACAAAAGCCATCTACTGGTTTCTATCCCGCCCAAGCCGCCGAAGATATATCGCATAATCATCAAGCGACCGGCGGCCAAGAAGGCGAAGGCTAATAGGCCAAATTTAGCGAGTCTTCCTACCGGTAGCCGTAATATGTAACTTAAAAAAACGTAACCGGCCAGAACCAAGGCAAAATTGAAAAAGAACATTACCACCCATCTCCATTCGGATTTCGCGCTCCTATCGTCCATACGTATTCCATTTGATAGAAAATTAAGCTTAAACTCATTTAAGTCAAAGGGCCTTGGCCCAAGAAAGCGGGGTCATTTTTACCCTCTAAGGAGTATGTAACTGGCCCCCGATCCACCGTCTATGGGCCGGGCGGTGGTAAAGGCCAAAATGTGTTTTTTGACCGGACCCCTTAGGAGAAGATGTTCGAGATTGCGTTTAATGATGGGGATTCCGTCCGGGGAACCCTGACCCCGGCCATGGACTAAAAGAACGCAAGTGCGCCCCAAATAGACGCTTTTCAAAATGAAATTGTTTATGGCGTCCCGGGCCTGGGGAAGCGAATAGCCATGAACGTCCAGGTGATCCTGTACCGGGATCAAACCCTTTTTCAGTTGATCCATTTTGTTCGGGGAAAGATCCGCGGCGCGGGCCTCCAATAGTTCATCGGTGGAGGAGAAGTCAAACTCTATCTTGCCGTTAATCAGATCGATTAGGTCCCGGACAACGGCGTTGT
>JAITLH010000207.1 GCA_031277995.1 Deltaproteobacteria bacterium | reverse complement strand
CGATATAGACCATGACCACGGCGTTTCCGACCATCAGGGCGATGATCAGTAAGCAGGCGATGACTATTTGAACGAAGTTGGCAATCGAAAGATCCATGGTCCCAAAATCCCTCCGGCCGTCCCGGCCGTGTTATTTTTGGCTAGCCCCCCCCAGGGGCCAATCGAGGGTCCCGCGTCCCCCCCACGCGGACCCGTAGCGGTCCCCATCCGGTATGACCAGATCGAGGCTGCCCAGGATGGCGATGGCGTCGGCCAAAAGAGTGCCTTGGGCGGCCTCGGCGAATAGCGAAAGGTTGGAAAAGCCCGGGGCCCTAAGTTTTATCCTGTAGGGCCGGACCCCGCCGTCGCTAACCAGGTGCACCCCAACCTGGCCGCGGGCCCCTTCCACGGCAAAGTAGGTTTCCCCGGCCGGGAGCTTATAGTTGGCCTTGGGGGCCTTGTCGATCTTAATTGGCCCGTCGGGCAGATCGCGTATGGCCTCTTCAACTAAGGTCAGGCTGCTTTCGACCTCGGCCAAACGGACCAGATAGCGACCCATGCAATCGTTGGTGGGCCCGGAGGGGATCGGAAAATCGAAGGACTTGTAGACCCCGTAAGGGACGTCCTTGCGGGTATCCGAGGCCAGGCCCGCCGCCCTTAGGATGGGCCCGGTGGCCCCGTACCTTTGGCAAAGATCAACGCCCATGGGGCCGATGCCCTCAAGGCGCCTTCGCAAAATGACGTTGTCGGTCACCAAGGCCTTATACATCTTAAGGCGCTCCCTAAGGTAGGGGACGAAATCCTTGGTTAACTTAATAAACCTATCGTCCGCGTCGGTTGAGACCCCGCCAAAGCGGAAATAGCTTAGGGTCAGTCTTGAGCCGGTCACGATCTGGAGGATGTCGTTTATTTTTTCCCTTTCCTCAAAGGCGTAAAGAATGGGGGTGACCCCGCCCAAATCCATGACAAAGGCGCCCCACCACATCAAATGCGAGGCGATCCGGTTAAGCTCGCAGCTAATAAGCCTTAGATACTCGGCCCTTTTGGGGACCTCGATCCCGGCCAGGCGTTCCACCGCCCCCACGTAAGCCCAATTCCAGGCGATGGGGTGGAGGTAATCGACCCGGCCCATGTTGGGGATAAACTGCCAGGGCGTCTTGACCTCGCCCATTTTTTCGTGCATGCGGTGCAAATAGCCCAAAACCGGTTCGGCCCTAATGATATACTCGCCGTCCAGCTCGGCCAAGATCCTCAAAACCCCGTGGGTTGAGGGATGCTGGGGCCCCAGGTTTAAAATGACCGTGTCGGGCCTGGCCGATTTACTAAAGTTGTCGGTATAAAAGTCCCCAACGAGAGAACCCGGGTCCTCCCGAACGCCAAAGGGGTTTATGAAATTAAGGCCACTCATATGTCTCACCAACTCTAGAGCGCGAAATTACTTCAATCAAGCCCAAGCCTAAGCCACTGCCCAAAGCCCAGACCCGGGCTTGGCCTAGGCCTTGTCCTCAGCCTGGGGAGGATTGACCAAGGCTTCCCAGGAGGGGTCCAGTATTTGGGGTTTCCCGAAAAGTCCCAGGCTGGAAAGGGCGGCCAAATCTTGGTCATCTTTTCTTAGGGGCGGCGGGCCGCTAAAATCGTCGGGCAAGATCAAGGGGATGGGATTGGTGTTTCCGAAAAAAACCACCCCGTAGAAGTCCGAGCTCTCCCTTTCGTGCCATTGGGCGCCCTCAAAGATCGAACACAAACTGGGCACGGCCGGGTCTTCTTTTTCGGCCAAAACCCTTAGGGCCACCCGGCCCGGCTCGTTAAAATCGTCAAAGTGATAGGTGACCAAAAACCCTTCCTTGGCCTCCAAAACCGAAACGTCAAGCAAGGTATAGCCGTCGTCCCTAAGGCCCCGGGCCAGCTTGGTTAGCGAGCTATCGGGAATCGCCGCCGAAATGACTAGCCCGTCGCGCTTAAAATCGTGCCTGGAGACGACGAGGGCCCCGCCCTCCCGAAAACGGCTCTCTAGACTTTCGATACTGGTCATGTTCCATCCCTAAAAATTAAAGAAACTTGGAGAAAAACCCGGAAGATAAACCCTCCCGGGTTTTTCCGGGTTTTTTCTTAGGCTTTGGCCTTTTTGGGTTCGGCCAGAGGTGAGGGGATTTCCTGGGGCTCTGGCCAAAAGCGCACCCCCAGGATTTTTTTCTGTATGGCGAAAACCCCCTCCAAAATGGCCTCGGGCCGGGGCGGGCAGCCGGGAACGTAAACGTCGACGGGGATGAGGCGGTCAACCCCCTCGACTATCCCGTATTGGTTTTCAAACTTAAAGGGCCCGCCGGAAATGGCGCAATTGCCGCAAGCCATGACGTATTTGGGGGCGGGCATTTGCTCATAGAGCCTAACCACCGCGGGGGCCATTTTTTTGGAAACGGTGCCGGTCACCATCATGAGATCGGCCTGCCGGGCCGAGGGCCTAAAAACCTCGGCCCCGAACCTCGCGATATCGAAACGGGCCATGCTAGCTGACATCATCTCAATGGCGCAACAAGCCAAACCAAAGGTAATCGGCCAGATGGACATGGCCCGGTTGACGTCAAAGAACCAGTTTATGGGCCTAAGGTTAATGATCGGATCCAAAACCTCGGCCTTGGTGATGGGCGCGATTGGCGAACTATTTTTCCGTTCCGGCTCGGCCATGAAAAACTCCCAAAAAAATTTTTTTTAATCCCAATCGGTCGGGGGTAAAAAACCTTCCCCCCCCTTAGTCCCTAAGTTTCCGGTCACTAAGTTTCCGGTCCCTAGGATTTTAGGCTCCCTAAGCTTGTTGGCCTTTGGCCCCCGGGCCCCGTTTGGCCAAGCGGGCGGTTTTTTTTCGCCCCCTGGCTTAGCCCTTAATCCGGCGCGGCCAAACGAAAACGCCTTTGGCCTTAAAATAAATAATAGCCAAAAGGACGAAAAACAAAAAGAAGGTCAGCTCGACTAGGGGAAACCAGCCCGGAATGGAGCGAAAACTTACCC
>JAITLH010000152.1 GCA_031277995.1 Deltaproteobacteria bacterium | reverse complement strand
TAATTACGAAGACATCGCCTCGGTTTCGGCCGTGGATCCCTATACGGTCAAGATAGTGATGAAGCAATTTAACGCGGCCATGCTTGACTATTTCACCATCGGCATCTGCCCGAAGCATTTACTGGAAGGGCAAAATTTCAATACCGCCCCGTTTAACCAAAACCCCGTCGGCACCGGACGCTATAAATTCGTCGAGTGGGACACGGCCGGAAACACCATCGTGGTCGAAAAGAACGCCGATTACTACGATAAGGTCCCCAATATCGATCGCATCGTTTATAAGACCGTGGCGGTCGAAAGCACCAAGGCCTTGATGCTGCAGGCCGGGGAAGCCGATCTGGCTTGGCTAAACTCCAAATACGCCGAAAGGTTTAGGGGCCTTTCGGGTTACAAAAACATCGATTTCAAAACCGCCGATTACCGCGGCGCTTCCTTTGATTTCCATACCGAGTTTTGGCAGAAAAACAAAGACTCCACCGGGGTTCTAAACTACGCCATAAACAAGAAGGAAATCGTGGACGGCGTCTTGGTCAAGGAAGGGGTCGTGGCTTATAGTCCAATCCAGTTAAGCACTTTTGGCGGAAACACCAAGGCCGACATCTATCCCTACGATCTGGCCAAGTTCGCCCAGGAGATGGAAAAACTGGGCTGGAAGAAGGGAGCCGACGGCATCTATGAGAGAAACGGCCAAAAGTTCTCCTTTACCATACAGGTCAGGGATTACGAGGAAGAGCGAGTGGACATCGCCAACGTCGTTTCCCGCATGCTCCAAGCGGCCGGGGTCGAGATGAAGATTGTCTTGGTGACCCGCTTTGACTGGAAGGCCGGTTACAACGGCTTTTTGGCCGGCATGGCCGCCGAGTTTGACCCGGATCAGTTTTACGCCACTTTGGTCACCGGGGCCAGCGAAAACACCATGGCCTATTCTAACCCCGAGATCGACGACCTAATGAAAAAGGGCCGCCACAGTAAGGATCCTAACGAGCGCAAGCAAATCTACGCCCAGTTTGAGGAAGCCTACGCCAAGGCGCCCGGGACGCTGTTGGTGGCCTTTTTAAACGGCAACTACGTCAGTATCGAGGGCTTAAACGGCTTGGACACGGGCCGGGTCCTGGGTCACCACGCGGTCGGGGTTTTCTGGAACGTCGAAAACTGGACCATCAAAAGGTAAAAAATACTCCCTATGTCCGGCCGGGGGCCAGTCGCCCCCGTCCGGACATAGGATCGGATCGCTAAAAAGGCAAGTAATTTCTGGCCAAAAGGCGAACCCGAAAAAAAAACGAAAGAGTAATCGCGTTAAATGGAACCGGTTTTGAAATTGGAAGATTGGTCGGTAAGCTTCGACACGGCCGAGGGGACGGTCGAGGCGGTTAGGGAGGTTTCTTTTGGGCTTAATCCCGGGGAGGTCTTGGCCATCGTGGGCGAGTCCGGTTGCGGGAAATCCGTTTTGTGCCAATCCATTTTGAAAATACTGCCCCGGACCGCCAAAACCAACGGGCGGGTCTGGGCCGATTCGGCGGACATTTCGGGCTATTCGGAAAAGGAAATGAAAAAGTTACGGGGGCCGTTTTTCGCCATGCTTTTTCAAGATCCCATGACCACCCTAAACCCGACCATTCCCATAGGAAAGCAGATTACCGAGGCCATTTTAAAGCACCATAAGGTCTCCAAAGACGAGGCCAAAAAAAGGGCCGTGGAAACGCTTGACCTAGTGGGTATTGACGATCCGGTTCACCGTTTGGCTTTGCAGCCCCACTTTTTTTCGGGCGGCATGAGACAGCGCTGCGTTTTGGCCATAGCCATGGCCTTGGAACCTAAGGTCCTACTGGCCGACGAACCGACCACGGCCCTGGACGTGACCGTTCAGGCCAGGACCTTGGATCTTTTAAAAGACGTCAAGGAAAAAACGGGCCTTTCGATAATCTTCGTCTCCCACGATTTGGGCGTGGTGGCCAGGATCGCCGACCGGGTGGCCGTCATGTACGCCGGTAAGATCGTCGAGATCGGTAAGGCCGAGGAAATTTTTTACGATCCCCGCCACCCTTACACCTGGGGTTTATTGGCCTCCATGCCCCTCGTGGCCATGGAAACCGGGGTTTTTGGCGGCATCCCGGGCCTTCCGCCAACGCTTTTAAACCCGCCGCCCGGCGACGCCTTTGCCTACCGGAACCGATACGCCCTAAAAATAGACTACGACGAGATGCCGCCCATGTTCAAGGTGTCCGACACCCATTTCGCGGCCACCTGGCTACTGGACCCCCGGGCCCCCAAGGTCGATGTCCCGATTAAGCTTAAACGCCGGGAAATAAGTTAAGGTGACCTAATTGTCCCGGCCGGTGGTTCCCGCCCGAGCGCCTTTGGGTGGGCGCGCCCCCCCAGGGGCGGCCGCCCCCGGAGGGGCCAAAAAAAGCGCGGTCGCCAAAACGACGCCCTAGGTCCGGGTCATCGATTAAGCCGAAACGAAGGGAAAAAAGTGAGCGAGAGCGATTTATTGCGGGTGGTTGACTACCACAAGCATTTTCACATAAGCAGAAATTTCACCGTCAAGGCCGTTGACGGCATCTCCTTTGAGGTCCGTTCGGGGGAGGTTTTTAGTTTGGTGGGGGAGTCCGGGTCCGGGAAATCCACCGTGGCCAAGGGGGTCATGGGCATTTATCCGGCCAACAAGGGCGAGATTTATTTCAAGGGCCACTTAATCTCCGATAGGAAATCTTACAAGAAGGCCAGAAAACACGTCCAAAAGGACATCCAGATCGTCTTTCAGGATTCCGCCGCGGCCCTAAATCCCCGCATGAAAGTAAAAGACATCATCTCGGAACCATTGGTGGTCAATAAAATTTTTCCTTCCAAGGGCGAATTGATCGAAAGGATCGACGAGCTGATGCTGCAAGTGGGCTTGGACCCGCTTTTTAAGAATAAGTACCCAAACGAGATATCCGGCGGCCAAAGGCAACGCGTGGCCATAGCCCGGGCCATAGGCTTAAACCCCGATCTGATCGTGGCCGACGAACCCGTGGCCTCCCTTGACGTGTCCATCCAGGCCCAGATCATCACTTTGTTTGAATATTTACGGGAAGAAAAAAATTTCACCTTCTTTTTCATAGCCCACGATCTGGCTTTGGTTAGATACATTAGCGATCGGGTGGGGGTCATGTACGGCGGGAAAATAGTCGAGATCTGCCCGTCCGAGGAACTTTTTAAAAACCCTTGGCATCCCTATACCCGATCGCTCCTTTCGGCCATTCCCGTGCCCGACCCCATATATGAAAAACAAAAGCCCTTAATCGGCTTCGACAAGTCCAAGTTTAACCCCAACGGCGCCATGACCAAGGTCGCCGATGACCATTACGCCCTGGCCTAAAAAAGTCCGGGCCCCGTGGGCGCTTTGGGGTTTTTTCAAGTTCCCCCTAAGTCCAAAACGATACTGACCTCTCCGATGGGCCCAGGCGCTGGGCCAAAAAAAACCCTCCGAAATGGAGGGTTTTTTTTGGGGAAGGGCGGTTTTGACCCGTTAGGCCTTTTGGGCCGTTATTCTTTCTCTTCCTGGGGCTTGAAGTCGGAGATGACTTTCTCCTTGACCTGGATGGGGGCCTCGTCGTAATGGGCGAATTCCATGGTAAAGGAGCCGCGGCCCCCGGTCATGGAGGTCAGCGACGGGGAGTAGCTTAAAAGTTCCATCTGGGGGACGTGGGCGCTTATGACCTGCTTGCGGCCGTGGCTTTCGGTGCCCAGGAGTTTTCCGCGGCGGCTGGAAATGTCGCCCATGATGTCGCCCATGCAATCGTCCGGGGTCTCCACGGTCAGGAGCATGATCGGCTCCAGGATGGTGGGTTGGCATTCCATGAAGGCTTTTTTGAAGGCCATGGAACCGGCGATCTTAAAGGCCATTTCCGAGGAATCGACGTCGTGATAGGAGCCAAACACCAAGGCCACTTTGCAATCGACCACGGGGTTTCCGCTAACCACGCCCCCGGCCATGGCTTCCACGATGCCTTTTTCGACCGCGGGTATGTATTGCCTGGGGATGACCCCGCCCACGATCTTGTCTTCGAAGATAAAGCCCTCGCCCCGGGGCAGGGGTTCGAGCTCGATTACGGCGTCGCCGTATTGGCCCTTGCCGCCGGTTTGTTTTTTGTATTTGCCTTGGACCTTGGCCTTGCCTTTGATGGTTTCCTTAAAAGCCACCTTTGGCGATTTGAGGATAACCTCAACGTTATATTTGCGCTTGATCTTTTCCAAGGTGGCGTCAATGTGGATTTGGCCCATGCCCGAGATGATCATTTCTTTGGTTTGGGCGTTTCTGGTTAGCTTCAAGGTGACGTCCTCGACGGTCATTTTGTTTATGGCCGCGAAAACCTTTTCCTCGTCGCCCTTAACCTTGGCCTCGACGGCAAAGGAGACCACCGGTTCCATGGGTTGGCTGGCCCAAAAAACGATGGGGGCGGTCTCGTCGGCGACGCTGTCTCCCGTGAAGGTATTTTTAAGCTTACTCACGGCCACGATGTCCCCGGGGCCGGCCTCTTCGATGGCCTTTTGGGCTTTGCCTTCCAAAGCGAATAGCTGCCCAAAGCGCTCCTTTTGGCCCCGGTTGACGTTTAAAAAGCCGCCGTCGGGCCTTAGGGTCCCCGAGTTTATCCTAAAGATGGTCAGCTGGCCGGCGAAGGGATCGACCACGGTCTTAATGACCAGGCCGCCAAAGGGATCTTCGGGTTTGGGCTCCCTGATAAGTTCCTTGGTTTCGTCCTCGGACGGATGGCCGGTGATTTGTCCGCGCTCAATGGGCGAGGGCAAATAGTTGACGATTAGATCCAGGATGTTCGATAAGCCAATAAGCTTTAAGGCCGAGGCCGGGGTGACCGGGGCCAGTTGGCCGTCAAAGATGGCTTTTTTCAGGGTGGTCTCCAGCTGATCCTGGGGGATTTCCTCGCCCTCCAAGAATTTTTCGAGCAAGGCGTCATCCGACTCGCTTATGGCCTCGATGAGTTTTTCCCTATAGGAGCTGACCTGTTCGGTTAGGTCGGCCGGGACGGGGACTTCCGAGGCCTTCCCGGAGGCGTCGTAGAGATAGGCCTTTTGGCTCAAAAGATCCACCAGGCCGTTAAAGGAATCCTCGGCCCCGATGGGCAAGGCCACCGGCACGGCCTTGGGGGAGGAAAACGATTCGAGCACGCTCTCCAAGGCTTTATAATAATCGGCCCGTTCCCGGTCCATTTTGTTTATGATAACCAGCCTGGGCAGCTTAAGCTCGTCGGCGTAGGCCCAGGCCTTTTCCGTGGAAACCTTAACCAAGTCAACGGCGTCAACCAAGACCAGGGCCGAGTCCACTCCGTAGAGGACCGTTTTGGTGTCGTTTAAAAAGTTTTCCCCGCCCGGCGTATCGACGAAGGTGATTTGGTGTCTTTTCCAGGGAAAGGAATGGAAAGAAGAGCCCAGGCTGTTTTTGCGCTTGATTTCTTCGGGCTCAAAGTCCAATACGCTGGTATTGTCGTTTACGGAACCTAAACGGGAGGTGACTTTTGTTAAAAATAAAAAGGCCTCGGCCAGCGACGTTTTGCCGGCCCCGCCGTGAGATATCAGAGCAATGGTTCTCTGCTTAGAGACATCTTTCATAAGTTTTTTCCAAAAAACGGTCAAAGACCGCCGTAATTAGGTCAGGTGGTCACGGTTTAGCGAAAAAAAACCGGAATCGAGCCCCGGTTATGGAGATCCCCAAAAGATCTTTTCTGGCCGCGAGAAAAACGGAAAAAAACCAGTCTTTAATCCGGTCCCTTCAAAGCCCCGGGCGCCTAAAACAAAACCGGGAGCCCGGTGCCTTTATGGTTTTTTCTCGCCAGGGCGCCAAGGCGCCATCGGAGCGGTCAACTGGGCCGCTTAACATGTTTCTTAACCTTTTAATTATGGACATTTATCATATTTTTGTCAAGCCAAAAAAAACGCAACAAAATAAGGGCTTTGTTGCCCCAAACCCACCTTTGGGGCCAAAATTAGGCTCCCCCCGAAGGCCCCGCCCTTGGCGCCTCCCCGGCCCCAACTGGCCCGGGGCCATAAACGTTTACCGGGACAAGCGATCTTGGCCAAAAACCAAAAAACGCCCAAACGGCCAAAATGGCCCCCCAGAGCCGTTTCAAGACGGCCGGGCTAGAATATAGGGGTAAGGGCGTCCGAAGGGCTCCCAGGCCCCTTTACGGCCGTTTAAAGGCTACTTTTCCAAGGGGTCAGATCCCCCCAAAAGGCCCGGCTAGAAAACCGGGCCCGAGCCAAAACCAAAAAAACCGACGCCGCCAAACCGCCAAACGGCCAAGCCGCCAAGCCCTTGGCGGGCGCCAAGGGTTATTTAGGCCGTTTTTTTGCGGCCAAGGGACCAGAGGCCGCCAAGCTCGGAGAAAAGCACGGCCGCGATGATGATTAGGCCGCCCACCGCGGTGTTGGCGTTTATGGTTTCGTCCAATACCAGCCAGGCCGAGAAGATGGCCACCAGGGGTTCCATTTGAAAACAGATCATGGCCTGGACCGCGGTCGTGTATCTCTGGGCCTTGGTTTGCAAAAAGACCGTCACGAGGGAGGCGATCAAAGCGTTCAAAAGTAAGCCGGCCAGAAATAAAGGCGTCACCAGTAAACCCTTACCCAGGTCGGGATGGAGCGGGGCGAAAAATAAGCCTGACTCAAAGGCTATGAAAGTTATGAACGCCAAGGGGACGACCCCGACCAGCTGCCAAAAAAGAAAAATGGTCGTGACGCTGGGATCGGTTTTGCCTTGGGTAAAAACGCTCATGTAGATCATGTAAAGGGCCCAGACGGGGATCGCGATAATCCCGATGACATCCCCGGAATTAATGCCGGAAAAACTGGGATCCAGAAAAATATAGAGGCCGATGACGGCCATGATTACCCCAATCAGGCTATGGATTTTTACCACTTCCCGAAAAAGCAGGTAATTCAAGATGGGGATAGCCAACAAACACATGCCGGTCAGAAAGGAGGCCCTGGCGACGGTGGTAAAATTGATGCTGTAAGTTTGGAGCAAATAGCCCCCGCCCATCAATAACCCCAAAATAAAGCCTTCCAAGCGGAGCCGGTTATTGCCCTTTTTCAGACTGGCTTGGATAAAAGGATATACGGCCAGGGCGGCGACGGAAAAACGCAGCACCAGAAAAAGGGCCGGGGAGCAAGTCATCAGGCCCCAGCGGGACGAGATGTACGAAAATCCCCAAATGCTGGCGGCCAACATGATGAGGAGATCGGCTTGCCAATTTTTCATTAACTCACCGTTTAAAGCTCTAAGTCATCTAGATGCTTTTCTAAAATGAACAAATGATGGATTATAATGGAATAGTTTGGATAGTAAAGTTAAAATCCAACTAATCTACATTACTGGTTTTAATTTAATAATAGGTTTTATTGAATTAAGATAATATACGATTATTATCAAAAGAACCAAAAAGAATTTTAAATATCTAAACTTTTTAGATAATCGCAGAAAATGACATTTATGGCGGTTTTAATTGTCAAAAAAACTACGTTATTTTGCCGTTAAAGTATTATAACCCATAGTATAGCGACAAAAAGCGAGATGTCAAATCACTTTTTCGCGAAAAAAAAACCGGCCGGATTAATTCCGGCCGGGCCACAAAAAAGAAAGAGGAAGCAAAGAAAGGGAAGGAAACGCCCAAGAAGAAAAAGGAGGAAACTCCGTCAACCAAAACCCCTACCTGGCCGGGCTTTTTTAATCCCCCGTTTAGGGCCTACGAAAACGCCCCTTTCCAAAGGGACGTCAGGCTGGCTTTCAAGAATTCGCGAATCGGGACCAGCCAGGCCGTGGGAAACATCGAGTTTGAGGCCTTGAACGATTTAGCCTGGGAGGCGACTTTGTTTGACGGCAGGCTCGATTTCATGTTCGACAAAA
>JAITLH010000191.1 GCA_031277995.1 Deltaproteobacteria bacterium | reverse complement strand
AACTATCGGGTCACTTTTTAGGCCAAAAGACTTAATCATAAGAGGCGTGGGCCAACCAAATACCCGCCAATTTAACTAAAACCCTAAGGGATAAATTTAACCTACCGAACGGGCCAGTTTTTAGGCCAAAAGACTTGGCCATGGGGGCGTGGGCCAAATACCCGCCAATTTAAGCTAAAAAACCCTAAGGGGTAAATTTAACCTAACTAACGGGTCACTTTTTTAGGCCAAAAGACTTGGCCATGGGGGGCGTGGGCCAAATACCCGCCAATTTAAACTAAAAAAAACCTAAGGGGTAAATTTAACCTACCAAACGGGTCAATTTTTAGGCCAAAGGACTTGGCCATGGGGGCGTGGGCCAAATACCCGCCAATTTAAACTTAAAAAACCCTAAGGGGTAAATTTAACCTACCTAACGGGCCAGTTTTTAGGCCAAAAGACTTAATCATGGGAGGCGTGGGCCAACCAAAGACCCGCCAATAAATTATACCACCCCTTGGCCCCCAAGCGGCGAAAAAATACCCGAGAATTTTTGGCCATATTTTTCGCCCTTTTCTTGTCCGGCTGGGTTTTTTTTAGGCCCCAAAGCCGGGGCCTTTTTGGCCCCAACCCGCGGGGCAATAATTTTTGCTGAATTAGGCTCAGGCGTAAATTTTTTAGATTGATTTTTCATGTTTTAGTTGGCTAAAGCCTATTTTAATGGAGCTAAATATTTTTTACGCGCTTATTCAATCCCACCTTACCGATATTTAAACGAAAAATACCCTCCCGGGTTATTTTAAGACGCCACAACGGGAGCGGGATCGACCGAGTAGTTTTTCTATGTTATCTGAATTTATTTAACTGGCTAAATAACGTAGAGACTGGAAAAGAAAGATTATTTTTGCTACAATATCTGGTAAGAATCTTAAGGGAAGGTCTAGGTAATTTCGGGACCAATCGAGACTCGCCCCGCCTAGGTTTTTGGTAAAATTTCTTAAACCGGCTCTAAAAGTAAGGCCTTGTCTCTTTTTTACCCTAACTTAATTTTCTTTGTTTAGCCCGTATAGATTTTTATAAAAATTTGAACTTTCCGCGAAAATAATAATCATAAATTATATTAAATAATCGCTTATTTAGCTAGATAATTATAGTTATTATTTTACTTCTTACCAAAGAAGTTACTTTCTATAATTTTTACTGGGCTAAGGGCGACCCCCGCCAAATTTACCTTGGCCAATTTTTTATTTTGACAAGTTTTACGGTTTTGTCAAAACGCTGGGTTTTGCCCCTTGGTCGCTTGGCCAACCCTTTTAGCTTGGCCCTTTTTTCCACTTTTCTTGGCGCTTTTTCGCCTTTCGTTTTCTCGGGAGAAACAATAACCATGCCCAGTCTCTTGGATAAGCTTTGGGAGGCCCATCTGGTGGCCAGAAAACCCGGCGAGCCCGATCTCATTTACGTCGATCGTCACCTTATTCACGAGGTCACTTCTCCCCAGGCCTTTTACGCCCTGAGGATGGCCGGGCGCCCTTTGCGTAGGCCGGAACTTACTTGCGGCGTTATCGACCATTCCCTCCCCACCGACGATCTAACTAGGCCCCTCAAAGACGAGATGGCCGAGGCCCAGCTGGCCGCCTTGGAAAAAAACCAAGCCGAGTTTGGCGTCAAGACTTTTTTTGGCCTGGGCGATAAAATCCGCGGGGTCATCCACGTGACCATGCCCGAGCAGGGGCTGTTTTTGCCCGGCCACTCGGTCGTTTGCGGCGACAGCCACACGGCCACCCACGGCGCCGTGGGCGCCTTGGCCTTTGGCATTGGCACAAACGAGGTCGAGCACGTTCTGGCCACCCAAACCATCCCCCAAATTAAGCCCAAAAACCTGGCCGTGGAAGTGGCCGGAACCCTCAAACCCTTCGTCACGGCCAAGGATTTGATCTTACGGGTAATCAGATCCCTTGGCGTTTCCGGCGGCACCGGCCACGCCCTGGAGTACCGCGGCCCGGCGGTTAGGGCCCTGTCGATGGAGGGTCGTTTAACCTTATCTAACATGGCCATCGAATGCGGGGCGAAAATGGGCCTAATCGCCCCGGACGGGGTCACTTTTGCCTATCTCAAAGATCGGCCCTTCGCCCCCAAAGGCGACGGTTTTACCAAAGCGCGAGAATATTGGGAAACCTTAACGACCGATTCCGACTACGTTTTTGACCGAAAAATCGAACTCGACGCCTCCGAGCTGGTCCCCTTGGCCACCTGGGGTACCAATCCGGCCCAGAATTTGCCTCTTTTCGATCGGGTGCCCGACCCCAGGTCCTTTGCCGACCCCAATGATCGCCTGGCCGCCGAAAACGCCCTCAAATACCAAGGCCTGGAGCCGGGCCAAAAGCTTGGCGAGCTCAAGGTCGATTACGTTTTCATCGGATCTTGCACCAACGGCCGCCTGGAAGACCTTGGCCTGGCCGCCCAAATCCTTAAGGGCCAAAAGGTCCGCGAAGGTGTCACCGTCCTCGTGGTCCCCGGTTCCGGCCTAATCAAACAAGCCGCCGAGGAATCGGGCCTGGCCCAAATTTTTATCGAGGCGGGCTGCCAATGGCGGGAGGCGGGCTGCTCGATGTGCTTAGGCATGAACCCGGATCGGGTCCCGGCGGGCCTTAGGTGCGCCAGTACCTCCAACCGAAATTTTGAGGGCCGCCAGGGCCGAGGTTCCCGAACCCACCTGGTTAGCCCCGCGGTCGCCGCGGCGACCGCCCTTACCGGAAAACTCTCGAGCCCCCATTCCCTCTAAAGTGACGGGGGGCTTAACCCTGGCTTACCGCTTCCGGCCAAACCAATTCGGCAATCCGGGAACTTGGCTTTTTACTTTTTTACCTTGAGCGCGAAAAACCGTGAAACCCATTAAAGGCCAACCCACGATACTCCTGGCGGACTCCAATTTGGAGTCCCTGGATAGAAATTCGGGTTTGCTCCAGGAATTGGGCTATTTTAACCATCTCCACGCCGAGAACGGCTCGGAAGCCGTGGCCATGATTAAGAATTTTCGCCCGGATTTGTTGATAATAAGCCAAGATTTGCCCGATTTAAGCGGTCTTTCGATCTTGACCATGGTTAGGGAACAGGAAGACATCGATGACATTCGCAGTATCGTTATCGTTTATGGCCAAAAGTTATCGGACAGAACCATGACCAAACTGGGACGCGTCGGGGTTGACAGCGTCCTCCACCATCCCTACGACGCGGAAACCTTTAAGCGCCAAGTCAGCGAGGCCTTGAACCAAAGCCTGGATCCCAAGATCGAGGAGGCCGAGGAACTCCAGACCAAATGCAAGGAACAGATCCAATCGGGCAATTTTGAGGAGGCCTTGACCACCTGCAACGAGATACTGGAATTGGACTCCAACGCCGAAGTTTACTATAACATGGGCTATATCTTTAGCATGAGGGGCGATTTCGATGAGGCTTTAAAGAATTTTAAAAAAGCCACGCTCATAAACC